>JAUZOU010000269.1 GCA_030706285.1 Bacteroidota bacterium | reverse complement strand
GGTTTTTGAGTTTACAGCTTTTTCTGTCAAATCTGGTGCGGTTTGTGTCCAACAGATGTTTCCTGTTTGGATACTAGGGGCATTGGCCGCCTTGTGTACTACTGTTGCTTTTGTGTCCATCTTTTTATACAAACACAGGGGCATCCAGATACGGTTGTGCACGGTGAATGGCGTGCTGATGGTGTTGTTTTATGTTGTGTATGCCATGCTCTTTTTTGCAGTTTATCGCGATGTTGATGTCGACTACAATCCTGATTATACGATTGCTTTGCCATTGATTGCGTTGATTTTGGATATCCTCGCCACTAAGGCAATATCGAAGGATGAAGCATTGGTCCAATCATTAAACCGGTTGAGATAAATTGAGTTAATCTGTTTTACCATAAAAGAATGAGGCTGTCTTAAAAAGGCAGCTTTTTCTTTTCCTATCCATTTAGTTAATCGGATCAAATGGAAAACTTGTGGAGTTCCCCCGAAAAGAATCAATTGATTAGTCGGCTGATGAATAGTAGCGTGTCCGAGCTAGCGGAACGGCGACTTAATGTAACCGCCTGATCAACGCCTTACCCATAGCTGCTATTGTAGTTATTTGATTTGAAACAAATAATATAGATTAACAGAGATTGTTTGTAAGCTTGACGTATTGAAATCGTCTCCGACAGCATTGTCGAACAGATCGGATAAGTTGTAACCGTAACGCCCTTCAAGCCCCAGGACAGAATGTCCGACATGCACTTCCAAACCACCTCCGCCAAGAAGACCGTATTGAAAAGGCATTTCGACTTTCTTTCCATGTTGAACGAAGTTGTTGGCTTCGGACGTATTGATAAGTTCTTCACTTTCAGAATAAAGTAACCCGATTTTTGGCCCGGCGTTCAGAAATAAACGGACATGATTTCCCGCCTGGGTAAAGGCGTGGAGCAGAAAAGGCACCTCAATAAAGTCCAGCTTCCGGCTGTAACTGTATTTTCCGAAGCCTTCCAGATCTTCTTTCCAACCAGTTTGGAAATAGTTGATTTCAGTCTGCAGTCCGAAGTGATCTTCGCTGATATAGCGCAGCATTAGCCCGCCATCATTACGGATGGTAAAAAGTTTGTCAACCATCTTGGGTACCAGGGTTACTGTTGATATGGTGACACCTCCTGAAGGACCGATGTACCATTCATTCCGCGTATTGTACTGTGCTTTTGCTGTTTGGCTAACAGACAATAGCAACAGGAATGACATAACGGGGCCAATAAGTATTTGATGGCCGAGATGCCTGGTTTTGCTGGCCAACTGTTTTATGGCAGATTGCTTGTCTTGAATTGAAGGATGAAAAGACATGTTATTTGATCGGTTTGACTTCAACGGTATTGGACCGCGTATAATTGATTAGATAGAATAATTGATTGACGGCACCACTGCCGGTAGCCTCCGCCTTGAACAGATATGCATTTTGAAGCGGTGACGGACCAGTTGTCAGAGGATGATTGGTCTTTTCATAGACCATTTTTGGTATGAACCAAGAGGCAATGTCGTAACCCAGCATACCATATTTTGGGAACGTGTTCAGCAGTGTTTTACCATAAGTCTTATTAAACGCTGATTGAAATTGCCTGACCGGATGACTTTGAGGATCAGCATAAAAGCCTGAGAATAAGAAGGTGTTCAGTTCATGTAGCCGTTGCTGGTTTTTCTTGCTCATAGTTTGCCATTCAGGGTATCCGATCAGAGTGATGCGCTTTTCCGGATATTTTGCAGCGGCATTACTAAGATCGTTGATGAACTGGGAGGCTTGACTGACACTCATTTCATATGGAAAGATCACATTTTCATGAATGTCTGAAAGTGAATTGACAAGAGCTTCCATTGATCCGTTCTGAACATGTTCCGTATAAGCCAACCGCTTTTTTGTCAGTGCGGATTTGATCTGTGACAGGAAGGCCATGTTCTTCGTGCCGCCATTTTCCGGTTCTTTCAGCAACACAATGTTCGATCCGGCAAACTTGATGGAAGCATAGTTCGCAAGCCGTTCATACATATGGCTGTAGGTCGTAAAAGGCTGGTAAAGATATTGATTGTTGTTTATTTCATTGATTCTGGTGCTGAAAGGCAGTATCAGGCTCTTTTGTTTTGAGGAAGACCATGCAGAGAGTCGTTTAATACCTTCCGGAGTTGTGCCGCCAATACAATAGTCTGTTTCATCCAATTGGCCTGCATCGATGAGCTCCTGAATGTTATTCTCGTCGTTGGAAACGTAAAGGGCCTGAACCTCAAAGGACAACCCGAGCGACTTTAATGAGTCTACAGCCAGCAGAAAGCCTTCATAAAATTCGACAAAGCGGTCATTGGCTCCGTCCGATTCGACCATCGAAAAGGGAAGCAGTAAGGTGATTCGTGGTAAGTTTTTATCAATCAGAGAACTGCTCCGTTTCCCGATGAATAAGGTTGAATTGTCTATGTTTTCTTTGGCCACTTTGCTCATACCTTCAGGTAATTCTTCCTGATCCTTTTCAGCCCTTTTAACTTGAATGAGCAGTGTCTGGCCTGTCTTAAGTCCATCCGTGAGAAATGGATTCATTGAAATGATCTCAGCTTGGGTCGTATTGAACGTACGACAAATGCTATAGAGCGTTTCGCCTTTTTTAACTTCGTATTTGTAGTAGTCTTTGTCGAACAGTTTTACAATAGGGACATCTTTAATCTGCGCCACAGATGTCAGTGATAAAAAGAAAAAGAGAAGACCGGTCAGGATGTATTTTGTATGAATCATTTCCATCTTCGGGAGGGTTTAGATTCAACAAATGTACGTGATTTTTCACTAAGAAACCGTATCTTTGAAGTGATTTTTCAAACGGCTGGAGATGATGAAACGAATGACAAGCATTCTTTTGGGACTATTGCTGGCAACAGATTTGTGCCATGCTGAATTTTCGGCTTCCGGAGGTATCAACAATGCTCCGTATGCATTCACTCCGGCTGCAGCGACCGGACTGGAAAAAGTTTATGTCTTTAATGGCTTTCAAAATGCCAGATTGACCTTTTCAGATGATCAGCCGGCTGACTGGACTTGGTATACTTATATACAGGATCCTGCGGAAGCTGAAGCTGTGCCGGTCAATCAGGTGGAAGTATCGGCAACCAGTACGTCTGTTTCGGGCATTCAGGCAGGTCGTGGGTATTTTGTTAAATCATCAGCCGGTAACGCTTATTATGTCTATGTCGTTGCTTGGATTCCTGTCGGTTATACGGGCATTACGTTTCCAGATGAAGGTGATCCCTGTTCAGCAGCAACACTCAGAGTGTCGGCTACCGGAACTGACATGTATTATTACACAGCTTCTGGATTAAGGCGCACGCTGGAACGCCAGCATACACTGACCTGGAATACGAAGGAGTGGGATGCCACGGCAAAAAGATATACAGTTAAGGAAATGACCTCGACGTTTACCAATGTCGCCAACAATTGGTCTGTAGAAGCTCCGCTGACAAATACCCGGTTTACGGTAACCGGCGATCAGTTCTCTCAGTTTTTTGGGGCAAATGAAAGTCTGGAGAGTGATGTCTATCCGGCAAAAGCCGTTAAAACTTCGGCCGAAGCGACTGTTCAGGTCAGAACTTCTGAGAATGAAACAGGCGAATCGACCGGTGCACTTTCCGGATCAGCACCGATGGAGGTTGAATTCGACAGTTATCCCAGCGATGCCGTCACTTTGATCGAGTGGTTTATCTACAAACCCGGAGACGAAACAGCTGGCATATATACCCATTATACGGACGAAATGATTACGTATACGTTCAAGGAAAGTGGTACGTATACGGTCAAGTTGATTGTTAGTAATGCCACTTGTAAAGATTCAGCCACGTTCAACCCTGTCATTTCTGTATCGAAACTGGATTGCCCGAATTTTTTTACCCCAAGGTCCACACCGGGTGAAAACGATGAATTCCGAGTGGCTTATACGTCGATTGTTTCGTTTAAGGGCGTTATTGTAAATCGCTGGGGCAATGTTTTGTTTGAATGGACAGATCCAGCCAAGGGTTGGAATGGAACTTTTAAAGGAAAACCGGTCAGTCCCGGTGTGTATTTTTACATTATTGATGCCGTAGGTTCAGATGGTATTGTTTACAAAAAGCGAGGTGACATCAACTTGCTTGAATAGTTTGATCTGTATCTCCTCTGCCGGGATACAGCGGTTTTATTAGGTTTAAAGTACAGATTATGAGGAATCTCAACTACATTATAGGCTGCTTCACGTTGATGTTGGCTGCTCAGGGCATCTTATTGGAAACCCATGCTGAAGCCTCTTTGATAAATAAGCAACGTATAAAGAAAGCATTACCCAAAAAAACAACGGAAACAGTCAGTCGCTATGATACGGTTTTTGTGACCGGCGGGAGTGTGGCGCCAGATGTTCCGGACAGTGTTACGTTTTGTGGTGCAACCATCGATTTGAGACGGTACGACCGCCGTGAACGGTATGACCGGGAAATGCTGGCAATGATGTACATGCATTCTTCGACTCTTTTAATGATGAAAAGAGCAAACAGGTATTTCCCTATCATCGAACCGATC
>JAUZOU010000268.1 GCA_030706285.1 Bacteroidota bacterium | reverse complement strand
CCCTGTTACGATGCCCATCCGGGCGTTCATTTCCTGAATGATGATCAATACGATAAAAGAAGGGATTAGCGTCCAGATCAGGTTGTACCCGTAAACGGCCCCGCTAACAGCATAGGTCGTGATGCCCCCCGCATCATTATCCACACTGCCTGTGATGATGCCCGGGCCAAGGATAGCTAAGAATAATCCGATTCTTGCAAATAAATTCTTACTCTTGAGCATACCAATCTGTTATTTATTGGTTTTACGTTTGCCAATCAAGTCTTCCACAACATCATCGATGACAACCATTCCTTGCAGCACATTCTCATTGTTTACTACGGGAATCGCAAGCATATTATACTTGGAAATGAATTCGGCTATCTCGTTGATTCCCTGATCGTCATGCAGATGGACGGGCGAAGGTCTCATGATCTGAGCGATTTTGATATCCGGTTGTGATATAACCAGATCACGCAAGGAGAAAGTGGCAATCAATGTTTCCGCTTCATTGACCACGAACAGATTATAAAGTTCGGCGGCTTCCGGCTGTTTGGATCTTAGTTCAGCTAACACATCATCAACTGTATTTCCTTCGTTGAAAGAAAGATATTCAGTCGACATAATGCTGCCGACTGAACCTTCAGGATACTCTAACAGCTCACGAACCTCCTGTGAGGATCCGGATTCCATTTCCTGAAGCAGCTGTTCTGCCTTCTCATCTTCGAGCTCATCCAAAATGTCGGCGACTTCGTCTGCAGGCATCTTTTCAAGTACGTCAGCCGCCTTGCTGACCGAAAGATGTTCAATCAGGTGAATCTGGGCTTCGACCTCCAATTCTTCCATTACATCGGCAGCCTTTTCTTCGTCCAGTACCTCAAATACGGAAATACGGGATTGTTTACCCAGATCTTCTATAATATCCGCTAAATCTGAAGGATGAAGGGTCTCAAGCTTTTTATGACTTTTGGAAAGTTTGATGTTGGAGTTTGAGAAATCGACTGCTTCAATATCATCCCAGACAATGAATTTGGAAGAAACGGTTACATGGAAAAGCAATAGAAATTTTTTTAGGGCTTTGACCGATCCAATGCGCCGGAGCAATCCTTCAACGCCGATGTCTACGGCAAGAGCATATGTGCCGGCTGGCATCGAAACAAGCTGTATGTCGTTTACCCTAACGAGCTTACGACCATTTAGATCTACAATCTGTTTATCCAAAAAGCCTTCTCCGAGAAATATACCTTCCTCCAGCTTTTCACACTCATAAGGAATTAATTGATCGCAAGTGACAGTTAGTTTCCCATCAATCTTATTTACGGCAAAACCGGAGAAAGAATAGGTCGAAATGGTTTTTCGTTCTTTCAGTTTTATACCGACGACTAATGGCCGTTCAACCCCATCTGAAATATAATTCGGGGCTATAAACAAGTCTTTTACGACGCCCACAAAAAGGTTGTTCGTATCAAATACTCTTGAGCCAATAATACGACTCAAAAAAAAGGTTGTAAAAGTTGTCATATAAACCTCCTTCCATTTGGATAAAGCAGGAGGTGCAATGATAAGGCCCCCGCTAAATCAGATTAATAATAATGGTTCTATGCGCCGGGTCTCCGTCCATATATGCTGTATTTTGAATTGCGTCGCAAAATTAAGCTTTTTTTCCGAACCTGAAACGCAATAAGATGTTAAACTGTCTTTAATATGTGCCTGTAACGAAGAAATACCTGTCTTGGTTCCGTCCGTTTGGTTCGTTTCTGATAAGACAGGAGTCGTGCAGGATTATGGTGAACAGCCACCAATATACTCCTTATGATTAAAGATCTTAGAAAATCGTGAGCCCGGAATGTTATTAAACCATCCCTCTTGTGGCATGTTTTTCTTGTTGTGTAAATTTCCTTTCGTCTATTCTTCTATCTGAGACTGTAAACGAAATAGCCTGATCTCTAAGGGCTGAATTTCCCGTCCCTTTCTTTTGGGCGGAATCGAGGTTCATAACTTACCCAGCTTCTTGTATATTTTTAGTATTGTTTAATTATTATATATATATTATATTTGCGTGTTGTGTTTAAATTCAATACTATGACAGTCATGGCTATAAAAGCATCAAAGATCAACCACAAAGGCATCGATCGAATCAAAATAGACATGCCTTACAATCCGCAGATCAGCCTGCTCATCAAACAGATTTCGGGAGCCAGGTGGAGCAAGACCCTGACGGCATGGCATATTCCCTATACCCGAAATGCCTTCGAACAACTAATCAAACTCATCCCTGCTATTGAGCTACCCAAACAAGAGCAGCCATCGGCAGCCACCCATGCACAGACGCCGGTCGTCCAGCCTTCATTCAACACCGTTACCATCGAAATTTCTGGCCGTCGCATTTTCCTAAAAATGCCCAAAAACGACATGGATATACAATTTGTCCGATTGTTTAAGTATTCCTACTGGGATGCCTATGCCCATATCTGGATCATTCCAAATTACAAAAACAACTTGGACCTGCTGAAAGATCATTTCAAAGACCGACTCTCTTCTTGCCAGATACTTCCTACTTATCAAACCCAAACGAATAGTGTCCGGAAACGCATACTCGATCAACATCTTCTCTTAATCATCAAAACCACAGCCAGCAGGCTCCGCGTTATTTTTAATTACAATCCTATGCTGAGCCAATCCCTCAAAAACATACCATTCAGCACCTGGGATGCCCTCAACAAATGGTGGAGCGTACCTTATTCGGAATCCATCTTAAACAACATCAAAGCCATTGCCAAAACCGACGGCATGACCATTCAGTACGAAGAGGAAAAGTCTCCGACGGCCAGCAGAAAGCCCAGAATCACTCCATTTGACATTCCCAATTACCGAACTTGTCCGGAAGAATTTATTCTCAAACTAAAAGAACTCCGCTACGGTAACCACACCATTGAAACCTACAAAAGCCTGTTCGAGGAGTTTATTAATTATTACTACCGGTTCGACATAGCCAGCATCGATGAGCCCATGATCATTGCCTTCATGCGCTATTTGGTTATCGAACGCAAAGTCTCCATATCCTATCAGAATCAAGCCATCAATGCCATCAAATTCTACTACGAACGCGTCCTCGGCGGTCAACGCAAAGTTTACCTCGTCGATCGTCCCAGACAAGAAAAGGGCCTACCCACAGTCCTTAGCGAAGACGAAGTTTGTGCTATCCTGACTTCAACATCCAACCTGAAACACAAAACGATCCTGATGACCATATACTCCGCCGGCCTTCGTGTCAGTGAAGCCATTAACCTGAAAATCGAGGACATCGATTCAAAACGCATGCAAATCCGGGTCGAACAATCCAAAGGCAAAAAAGACCGCTACACTCTTCTTTCCGTTAAAACCCTCGAAATGCTTAGAACCTATTTCAACGTCTACAAGCCCAAATACTGGCTTTTCGAAGGGCCCAAAGGCGAACAATACTCAGCCCGCAGCATCCAATGCATCCTTAAATCGTCTGTTGAAAAAACGTCCATCAAAAAACATGTGACCGTTCACACCCTCCGTCACAGCTTTGCCACCCACCTCCTCGAAAACGGTACCGATCTCCGTTACATTCAAACCCTTTTAGGCCATGAAAGCAGCAAAACCACCGAAATCTACACCCATGTCACCACCAAAGGCTTCGATCAAATAAAAAGTCCTTTAGACAAATTAAATATTTAACAAATTTTATATTCAACTAAAATTTTTCTGTATTTTAGCTGACCAATTAGGTGCCTATTTTGTTAGTTTATTTTTACTAATAAAAACAAACAATTAATGAAATACGAATTGGCAAAAATACTGATTCACTGCGCCTTAATTTACGCCGCCGAAACCCATTGCCCGTCTATCGGTGACGCAAAGGTTAATATCATATTGTGATTGACCAACCTCGTCACAAATATTGAGTAGCTAGATGTTTTAATAACTAATTAAATTTCAATAAATTAACTAATATTTCTATTAAAGTCAATTGGTATTTTACATTTCGACCGGTCTCTTTCCATTTTTCATGAGGTAGCCTAATTACTTAATCGCTTATAAAGACATGAAACAAACAAACAAATCCAATACCATGACATCCACCTTTCAACATTCCATCCAGCACCAATATTCCTCCATACCCCTTCCTCAATTCGTAACGCATATTCCAAAAACTGAAAAAAGAGGGGAAAGGTGCGGGTTTCACAATAGCGCACTAAACGAAATTCGTCTGCACAAGTGTTATGGAACATGGCAGGGAAGGGTTATTTACATGGCTTAGGCTATCAATTTACAAGCGCGAAGGAAAGTGATAAAAAGAGCATTCTACGGGCGCTTAGAAATGGTATCAGAGTTGCAACCATCCTTTTATGTTGTAAGAGCGTTTTTTAGTGGCAGATAGGATAGCTCATTGTTCAATCGTATTCAGTCATCTTCATTTCATTGGTCTTTGCCGAACTGAATTTAGGAGTGTACCAACCGGGCGCAGTGTAGATTAATAGAAAAAGCTCATTGAATGTAGAAATGGTATCAGAGTATCCGTCATCGGCTTCAGTTGTAAGAGAGTTGAGTTGGCCTGGG
>JAUZOU010000267.1 GCA_030706285.1 Bacteroidota bacterium | reverse complement strand
CTGACCCGCGTAGACATTTTCACCAGGATAGATGAAAAACGTCCCTCTGTCTTTCAGTTTGTCCATTCCATAGGCGATGGACGTTCCTGTCTCAATGGCGATCATGGATCCATTCAGACGGCGTTCGATTTCTCCCTTATAGGGCTCAAAATCGATGAAACGGTGAGCAACGACGGCCTCACCGGCTGAAAGTGTCATTAAAATTCCGCGAAGGCCGATGATACCTCTTGAAGGAATCATGAATTCCATATAGACACGTCCGTTGCGCGTTTCCATCATGGTCAGTTCACCTTTCCGGCGAGTTACGGCATCGATCATCTTGCTGGCAGATTCTTCATCAACATTGATGGTCAGTTCCTCAACAGGTTCACATTTCACCCCATCAATATCCTTGATGATAACCCGTGGCTGTCCGACCTGAAGTTCATAACCTTCACGACGCATGGTTTCTATCAAAACAGACAAATGCAACACACCGCGGCCAAAAACAGTCCAGAGATCCGAATCAGGTTCTTTATCGACACGCAGGGCCAGGTTTTTGTCCAGCTCTTTCATCAGACGTTCGTGAATGTGCCTTGAGGTGACGAATTTACCATCTTTACCAAAAAACGGAGAGTTGTTAATGGTAAAAACCATACTCATCGTCGGTTCATCAATGGCAATAGGCGGTAAGGCTTCGGGTTCAATGGCATCCGCAACGGTATCGCCAATTTCAAAACCTTCGATTCCAACCATGGCACAAATATCGCCAGAACTCATTTCACTGCGGCGTTTACGACCAAAACCGACAAATTCATGCAGTTCCTTTATACGGCCTTTTACCTGAGTTCCGTCACGCTTCATCAACAAAATGTCCTGATTTTCTTTGAATGTGCCCCGATGTACTCTTCCGATGGCGATACGGCCAACATAGGATGAATAGTCCAGTGAGGTTATCAGCATTTGCGGAGTCCCTTCCAATACTGTCGGGGCAGGAATGTGCGCCAGAATCTGGTCGAGCAAATACGTTATGTTATCGGTTTCGTTTCTCCAGTCTTCAGACATCCAGCCTTTCTTGGCAGAGCCATAGACTGTTGGAAAATCCAGCTGGTCTTCGGTCGCATTCAAACTGAACATCAGATCAAAAACGGCTTCCTGAACTTCTTCAGGTCTGCAATTCGGTTTATCGACCTTATTGATCACAACAATCGGTTTCAATCCGATCTGCAAGGCTTTTTGCAACACAAAGCGCGTTTGCGGCATAGGCCCTTCAAACGCATCCACCAGTACCAAACAGCCATCAGCCATATTCAATACACGTTCAACTTCTCCACCGAAGTCTGCGTGTCCCGGGGTATCAATAATATTGATCTTAACCCCCTTATAATTGATGGAAACGTTCTTTGAGGTAATCGTGATGCCTCGTTCCCGTTCCAACTCATTATTATCCAAAATCAACTCTCCTGCCGTTTCAGCATTTCTAAACAGCTGACCGGCAAGCAACATTTTGTCAACCAAAGTTGTTTTACCATGGTCAACGTGAGCAATAATCGCAATGTTTCTAATGTCTTGCATCCTCTTTTACATAACTATTTTACCTAACAATCTTTTTCGCGCACAAAAATACATGTTTTTTGCTTTAAAACCTTGTTTTTTGAAAAGTATTCCCTACTTTTGCACCCTCATTTAGTTTATAACTAATAAAATAACTCAATTCTTATGTATTTAAATCCAGAGAAGAAGAAAGAAATCTTTGGTCAATACGGAAAGTCCAACACTGATACTGGTTCTCCTGAGTCCCAGATTGCATTGTTTTCCTACCGTATCAACCATTTGACTGAGCACCTCAAGTCAAATCACAAAGATTATAGCACGTCACGCGCTTTGAGAATGCTGGTCGGCAAACGCCGCCGCCTTCTTGACTACCTTAAGGAAAAAGATATTGAAAAATATCGTAGCCTTATTAAGGAATTAGGCATTCGACGTTAAACATCGAATTTTGCATGAAAAAGTCGTTCTCGAAAGAGTAACGGCTTTTTTTGTTTATATTTGCCGACTGTTTATAGAGTAAAATTACAAAGCTTTCTTTATCCTAAAACCAACAAGATGAGCATTGAAATTAAAAAGGTGAGTTCTGCAAAAGAGATGAAATTATTCATCCAATTTCCATTAAAACTATATGCAAAAAATCCTTATTACGTACCTGCGCTGACCTTCGATGAGAAAAACACCTTTAATCCAAAAAAGAATCCGGCATTTGATTTTTGCGAAGCAGATTGCTTTTTAGCCTTTAGAGACGGAAAAGTTGTCGGGCGCATAGCCGGTCTCCTGAATAAAGACACCAACAAATGGTGGAAACAGGAACACGCCCGTTTCGGATGGTTCGATGTGATAGACGACATCGAAGTGACCAAAGCCCTGATTGAGGCAGTCGAAAACTGGGCCAGAGAAAAAGGAATGAAATCGCTTAAGGGGCCTCTTGGCTTTTGTGACCTTGATCCGGAAGGTATGCTTGTAGAGGGTTATGATCAGGTAGGCACATTTGCTACCATTTATAACTACCCCTATTACAAAGATCACATCGAGCAACTTGGCTATCAGAAAGATGTAGACTGGAAAGAGTTTCTCATCAACATTCCGGACACGTTGCCTGAACGGTACACCCGTGTGGGAGAAATCCTTGCTAAAAAGTACGATTTACACATGGCCAAGGTTAAGAGTAACAGAGATTTGGTAAAGCGTTATGGAAACAAAATCTTTGCTCTCTGGAATCATACCTATGATGTGTTGTACGGCTTCGCTCCTCTGACTGAAAGACAAATCAAATATTATATAAGCCTGTACCTTCCATTGGCTCGCTTGGATCTGATCAGTCTGATCCTTGACAAAGACGATGAAATTATCGGATTCGGCATTGCCTTGCCTTCTCTCAGTCATGCCTTCCAGCAATCGAGAGGTAAGCTGTTTCCGTTTGGATTCCTGCACTTGCTGAAAGCCATGTACAAAAACGATAAAGTCGATTTGTATCTCATGGGCGTCCGTCCCGATTTTCAGCAAAAAGGATTGATTTCTATGATTTTCGCCCAAATGGTACCCAATTTCATCAAGAACGGATACAAACTGGCCGAAACAAATCCCGAACTGGAGCATAACGGAAAAATCCAGGCTTTGTGGTCCGAATTCAATCCGGAGCACCACAAAACCAGACGGGTTTATATCAAGGACCTTTAATCAGTCCGTCTTTCTTAGTATATTTGTGACAACACCAAGATCGTTTATGCGTTGCTTCTTATGCAAGAATTAACTAACATACAAGGAACTACCAACTACGAGGAATCGAACATCATCACATTGGAGTGGCAGGAACACATTCGCCGTCGCCCCGGTATGTACATCGGAAAACTCGGAGACGGCAATTCTGCGGATGATGGCATTTATGTTCTGCTGAAAGAAGTGCTGGATAACAGCATTGACGAATACATGATGGGGTACGGTAAAAACATCGACGTTAAAATTGATGAAGGGCTTGTCTCTGTTCGCGACTATGGACGTGGCATACCGCTCGGCAAAACGCTCGATGTCGCTTCAAAAATGAATACAGGCGCCAAGTACGATTCAAAAGCCTTCAAGAAGTCTGTCGGATTGAACGGGGTCGGTATTAAAGCCGTCAACGCGCTGTCTTCTTTCTTCCGTATCCAAAGCTACCGTGACGGTGAAACCAAACAAATCGATTTCTGCCGGGGTGTCGTATCCGATGAGTTGCCTAAGCAGAAGACGGACGAAGTCAACGGCACGTTGATTGAATTCATGCCCGACATCACAATTTTCCCCAGTTACGATTATCAGGAAAATTTCATCGAAGGGCTGCTGAAAAACTATGTTTTTCTGAATTCGGGCCTGACCATCAATTACAACGGGAAAAAATATTCATCCAAAAACGGATTGGTCGACCTGCTCAATGACAACATGACCTCTGAGCCCTTGTACCCGATTATCCATTTGGCAGGTGAAGACATAGAAGTAGCCATCACACATGGCAACCAATATGGTGAAGAATATTATTCCTTCGTAAACGGCCAGCATACCACCCAAGGTGGAACCCATCAGTCTGCGTTCAGGGAATCGTTGTCAAGAGTCATCAAGGAATATTACAACAAAAACCATGATTACTCAGATATCCGGATGGGCATCATCGCAGCGATCAGTATCAAGGTAGAAGAACCGGTTTTCGAATCCCAGACAAAGACAAAACTCGGTTCCAGAGATATGGGGCCAGAGGGTCCAAGCGTTGCCAAGTTCATCAATGACTTTCTGAAGAACGACCTGGATAATTACCTGCATAAAAGCAGCGAGACATCAGAAGCGCTGCTGAAAAAAATCGCCGAATCGGAAAAGGAACGGAAAGCCATTGCCGGGGTCACGAAACTGGCGCGTGACAGAGCTAAAAAAGCCAACCTGCACAACAAAAAACTCCGGGATTGCCGATTCCATTTTAGCGATACCAAGGGAGAGAATCTGGAAGAAACCAGTATCTTCATCACGGAGGGAGACTCGGCCAGCGGATCCATCACTAAAAGCCGGGACGTGAACTACCAGGCCGTCTTCAGCTTAAGAGG
>JAUZOU010000266.1 GCA_030706285.1 Bacteroidota bacterium | reverse complement strand
GCTATTCATCAACAGAGGTTTTGATATAAACGGCCTTACATTGAAAACCGGAGCAGGCATTGTGCTGGCACATCCGGAAAGTTCAGTACGGCATCAACGGTATAATGGAGGGATAGGGCTTTTTAACCTGGGATATCACCTTTCCGGGCCAGCTGTCAATATTGCCTTTGGCAGACAAATCAGGCTGAACGACCGGTTTTATATTCAAACGGAAGCCAAAACAACCTACGCCTTCGCGAGGGTTCCCATTTCCAACGGAATGGCAACCGTCAACAACTGGGCCTTCCATATGACCATCGGTCTCGGATTTGATTTTATAAAATAAAAGACGGCCGGCTTCTTCTGTCTTATACCTTTAACCGGCGTGCTCTCCGCACAACCGACAAAAACGCGCCGATAATCAACACTTCTCCTAACGTAAAAATGAGCCAATTGTATTGTTGCGGCCTGAACTGAGCCATCACCTCACGAATGGGCACCCTGTCCGTCAATGGGTTCAATCCGGCATAAACACCCTGTTTAATCAGTAATGCCGAGTAGTCTTTGATAAAAGTGAACAAAATGACTGAAGCTCCAATCAAGCCTAAAACCCACTCAAAAGCCTTGATTTTCACCACATATTCATTTTCTGTCAAATAAATCATCCAAAAGGATAAGACAATCATGGTCAAGGAACAAATGACCGGTGCCAGTACAGGGCCAGCCCATGGAACCGGGATCAGGAACAGCAGGTCCCACGTCAACAGCGAAGACGGCCAATCCAGAAAAATCTTCAACCAGACATAATAAAAACTATCCCAGATGCCAAATGTCATTAAAAACCAGGATACGCCTCTGATAAAGCCCTTACCGGCAAGAAATCCTACGGAAACCAGCATGACCAAAGTTGCCGCTTCCCGGACCAATTCCTCAGACAAAACCAGTCTGGAAGCCTGCGACAGAGGAAAACCAAATCCATGAGGATAATACATATGCCTTAAATAGACAACGACAATGGCTTCAAGAGCCGCCATCGCTATGCCAAAAAGCCCAATCAACAGGAGCTTCAAGAACAGTCTTTTCATCTCAAGCCAGATTAAACCATTTTTTACAACTCTTTCATTCGCCTTCCGGATAAGACTCCGGCAGGTCCTTCGTTCCATCAGGGAATGTCATCTTCAGATTGACAGGCACGGTCAGGAGATAGGCCAATCCGGCAATCAGCATGACAAAGAAAAAACCAGCCTGTACCGCTATGATGGAAGCCAACGCCGTACTGATCACGGAAAAGCAGCCATTAATGCCCCAAGCCCAGGGAATCAGTGTTCCATTTTTGTTTGAAAGCAACCGTAACCCGGTCGGGAAAGGCATGCCCATCAAAAAAGCCAGAGGCCCGATAATGAGCAGACTCCATCCTATTTTCAATAGCATCGGCAGACTGACTGCCAGCCTTAATAAGGGCGTCAGAGAGACCGACAACAACCAGATGAGCATGCCGATGGCTATCAGTGTACTGATCAGACGCCGCTGAGAAAACAGGCAGGTTCCGGATGCAAACGCACCCAATCCGGAAAAGACCAGCATCCCACTCAGGACAGCCGTGGCCGCATAGACCGGATGCCCGAAGAACAAGGTAAATTGCTGGATTAAACAAATTTCCACAAACATATAGCCGATACCGATGCCGGCAAAATGAACCAGCGAATAGGCTTTTCCACGACCGCGGAACCCCTTGAAGAACAACGGAAAAATAATGAGCAATAAAGCAATCAGGGTGATTTGTACAAACGTGATCAATACAATCAGGTAACCGACTTCCAGGAAAGGCAGAGAAGAAACGCCAACCGTTTCTTTCAATGTTGATAGGCGGCTGATCTTTAAAAATTGCGAAAAATATGGTTTGTTGTCAGTAGCCGGTCTGATCTGAAAATCATAGTCTCTATATAAAGCCTCTCTGTCACCAGTCATCAGCTGATCGGTCATCCTGAAAAAGCGGTTATCCTGAAGCTGGTTGTATTTTGAACGTTCCTGAATCGTCAGGCCTGGAGCAATGAGCGGGTCAAACTGACGCAACCGGCAAAAATCGTTCAGCCGATCGATTTCAGCTTTCGTTACAGGCGACTTTTTCAAAACAAAGGTCAGTGTTCCCCAGCTACGGATAGCCAACAGATGATGATCAGGGCTGTCCAATGCCAGCTTACTGGCCGTTTCAACCAGCGTAGCCAGCATCTTCAGGCTATTGCGGGGCGGAAAGTCCATCCAGACTGTCACAGCGATCATACCGTTGTCCGACAGGTGCTTCCACATGCTGATAAACGCCTGTACCGTGAATAAATACTGTTCCTGAACAGCATGAATGCCGCAAGTGCCACCGAATGATTCAAGGACAGGCAGGTAAATCAGATCAAAGTTACTTTTGGTTGATGCCAGAAAATGGCGTGAATCCATGGACACATAGCGCACACGCTCAGCCGGAAACGCGACATGCCGTTTCACCAGATCGACTGCTGCCTGATTGGGCTCAACTGCCACAACCGACCTAACGTGATGTGACAACGCATGAGCCACAAACAAACCTGTCCCGGCGTCAGGCACAAGCACCGTTTCAGGTGTAGCCATCACAAACGGCAGGGCATTGGTCGCAAAATCCAGAAAGTGGCTGTCTCCCTGATGCAGATCGACCAACGGACCAAACCAGTCTCCATTATTGAACAACACTTGTTCTACCGGGATCTTACCGGTATAGGTGAGGCTCAGCCCCGGAGCATATCGTAAAGCCGGGGCCTGAAGCAACTTCAATTCACCGTAAGGACTGATCTCCCGTTCAAGGATCGTAGCTTCAGGCAGCAACAACGTTCGTGACAAGCTTTTATATTGAGACATGGGTAATGCAGGGGGTGCCAGAATGCCAATGGCCACAACGGATGCAGCAGCCATAAACAGCAGCAGATAGTTTCTGGTGTCCATCTGCCCCACCAGTAACAGCCCTGCGCCAAGCGGCAAAATGGCGATGACAAATGGCAACAGAGCTGGCTCGACGTGCCAGAAAAGATACAGCATAAGCAATCCACCCAGGCCGGCTCCCAGCAAGTCCGCAAAATAAAGTTTCCCAATAGTCGATACATAATGGGCATACACCAGGCCAATGGCTGTAGAACCCAGCAAGAAGGGAACAAATAGAGCCAGATAGCTCAGTACCAACTTGAGATAGTGGCCTTTTCCAAGAAAAAGCAGGTACGCGTCGAATCCCCCAAACACCCATTTTCCCAAAAGCATAATCAAGCCCATACTGGCTGATGTCAGCATCATCAATACCGGCAAACTGATCTCAATACGCTCGGCAAGATACGATTTGAAAAAGGTAAGTACCGTTCCACTGGCTCCTACTCCCAGCAACGCAACCGAAATGACCATAAAAGCGAAATGGTTCCATTGACTGATGGAAAGCAGCTGCATCAATACCAGCTGAAAAGCGATTAGACTGGCCGAAAGTAATCCGATGGATAGATAAACTGTCCGGTTCATGGCGTGTTCTTTTTTCTGGTCAAAGGAACAAAGCGCACAGCCAGAAGATTTCTTGAGGTTAGCTTCCCTTGATGCTTTTCGACCAAAATCAGCGTTTGCACCATAAATGGAGAACCGACCGGTATGATCATTTTTCCTCCTTCCTTGAGTTGTGCCAACAAAGGCGGCGGGATATGCTCGGCCGCCGCCGTGACCACAATGGCATCAAAGGGTGCTTTCTTCGGCCATCCGTCGTAGCCATCGTCTGTAGCCACCCGGATGTTACCATACCCCATCGCATGCAGCCGTTGTCTGGCCGCTCTGGCCAGTTCGGGTATGATTTCAATGGTGAAAACCGAATCGACCAGTTCGCCCAAGATGGCGGCCTGATACCCCGATCCGGTGCCGATTTCCAGGACACGGTCAGTGGATTTGGGATCTATCAGCGATGTCATGTAGGCAACGATGTAGGGCTGCGAAATGGTTTGTCCATAGCCGATAGGAACAGGGCTGTCGTCATAAGCAGACTCCCGGCCTTCCTTAGGTACAAACAAATGACGTTCTACTTTTCGCATGGCCTCTAATGTCGGCTTATGCACAATACCTCTGGCCTGTATCTGTTTGTGAACCATCGCCTGGCGCAGCCGTTGGTAATTCTGGGAGCAGACAGGCTGCGCCACCAAGCACACGAAAAAAAGCAGCATAAGTTTTGACATGATTCAAGTGTGGTTGTCTGTGGATTGAATCAATAAGCCCGACCGGACTTTATCCATTCGTTTGCCGACTATAGGAAATAAACAGCAAACACGGATGATATGTTCAATCGTGCAATAAAAGGTATGAACATAAAGGCAAGCCCTGAACATTCACTCCGTTCTGACTGTCAATTTTGGCATTATATCTATTTGTTAATTTGTGTTAATTATTGTAATTCTGTATGCTTTCTGTATGGTTTTTTATTTTTATTTTTGTTCAATAGTTAAATGATATATAATTGTATATCAGTAGCATAAATAGCAATTTGGACTATTCTCCCTATTTAAAATAACGTCTTTATATGATGAAGGGTGTATACAGACGAATCGTTACAAGTCCCTTTTTATGAATAAAAAAATCTTATATGTCAAAAGTAATTTCGAACCAGGTCGCCAAAAATCAATTGT
>JAUZOU010000265.1 GCA_030706285.1 Bacteroidota bacterium | reverse complement strand
CGCCACATATCCTGATCTTCCAGGTAACTACCTGAGGTAAAGCGGTAGACTTCAACAGCCACCATGTTTTTACCCGGTTTGACATAGTTCGTAATGTTAAATTCAGCGGCATTCCGGCTGTTGACACTGTATCCGACCTTCTGGCCGTTTACCCACAGGAAAAAGCCGGCATCAACGCCATCAAACGTCAGAAAAATTGTTCTTCCGTCCCAATCGGCAGGCACCTCAAAATCCCTCCGGTAACTGCCCACTGGATTCCGTTCCTTATAAGCCGTATATTCTTTGGGCGGCTCGCTCATCACATGCGGGAAATCTCTTTGAAATATGTAACCGGCATTTCTGTAATAGGGTGTTCCATAGCCATAAAGTTGCCAGTTTGACGGAACCGGGATGTCTTTCCAAGACGAAACATCAAAGGTTGTCTTGTAAAAATCGACCGGACGGTCTTGGGGCCATGCTACCCAATTGAATTTCCACAAGCCGTTCAGACTCCGGCAATAGGAAGAAGCATGCCTGTTGGCAGCGATGGCTTCCTTCAAATTGGCATACGGCATCAGTATGGCATGCGCCGGTTCCTTATTGATACCCAGGCACTCAGGATCTTCAATTTCCTTGGGCAACGGCGCGTTGGCGCTGGGTCCGGCAGCCCGTGCTGACTGTGCCATAACCTGATTTCCAGGCATAAAAAATGCCGAAACAGCCAGAAACGATAAAAATAGGTTTCTCATTATTGGTATTAATTTATTGAATATAATAATATAGTACGATTATCAATCAGACTTCCCGGATTCCATCACGGTTTAAACAAGCAAACAAAATTAGTAAGATAAAAATGTATTTCTTACACAATAGTTCATTTTTATCAGACATTTTAGTTCTATTTTTGTCTGCTGTTTTAAACTTTTATGCCATATAATCAGTCTCTTTATTGTGAAGCCTCCTTATTTCCACCTGTTGATGGCGTGTCTCATACTATCCGTTCTTCCGGTAGCCTGTCTGGCACAAGTGTTCCAACCCGACGCAGCCATCCGTTATTACCTGATCCATACCAGTGGTAATGTGGTCGGGGCAAACACGGATGGACGAGCCACGATTCAGGAATTAGCCGGAGACAACAAACAGCTGTTGCAGTTCGTTCCGGACGGAACCGGTTATTATTGGATAAAACTGACCGGTCAGCAAAAATACATGGCGCTCAGCGGGAGTTGGAATACCTATTTTGTGAACGATTCGACCACCGATGCGTCCAAGTATGCCATCGAAAAAGTGTCCGGCTCTTTTGTCAAACTCAAATGCAAATCAAACGGCAAATACCTGGGTACCGATAACACGACGGCCGGTTCATACGTTTTTTCCGATAAAAGCGGAACAGACAGCAAACACTATTGGTACATTTCAGAGCATGCCGAAGCAATGCCGATGGATACGTTCCGGTACCTGATCAATCCTGCAGCTACCTTCAAAAAGCCGTTTGACGGATGGGGCATCTCGCTTTGCTGGTGGGCCAACATGTGCGGAAAATGGAGCGACGCCAAGATTGACCAGATCGTCGATTGGCTGGTTAGTCCGGCAGGACTGAATTACCGGATTTTCCGGTACAACATCGGAGGAGGCGACGATCCGCTGAACCGGAACTGCACGCCCCATCACATGGCCAACGGAAAAGGATTGCGTGCTGAAATGGAAGGATTCAAGGATTCATCGAATACAGCCTACAACTGGAGCCGGGATGCCGCGCAGCGAAAAATCATGCTGAAAATCAAAGAGAAACGGCCGGATGCCATTTTTGAAGCGTTCAGCAATTCATGTCCCTATTATATGACCTTCAGCGGTTGCTGTGCCGGCAATGTCAACGCCTCTGACGACAATCTGAAACCGGAATATTACGGAGCCTTTGCCCACTATCTGGTGGATGTCTGCCGGTTCTACAAAGATTCGTTCAACATCGAGTTTAAGACGCTGGAACCGTTCAATGAACCTGTCACCAACTACTGGGGCGCCAACGGCGGACAGGAAGGCTGCCATGTCAGCACGTCCGCTCAGATCGCGTTTCTGAAAGTGCTCTCTCCCATCTTGAAAGCATCCGGATTGAAAACCGTCATTTCAGCCTCGGATGAAACCAGTGTTTCACAATCAGTCACTGACTTTAAAGCCTATGTATCGGACGGAACTGCCCTTGATGCCGTCGGACAATGGAATACACATACCTATACCGTTTCCAATCAAGCCAGGGCCAATATCCGGGCTCTTTCGACGACCTACAACAAACCACTCTGGATGAGCGAAGTCGGATCGGGCGGTTCAGGCATCAGCGGCAATCTGGATCTGGCACAAAAACTGATGAACGATATTCGTTACATCCGGCCGGAAGCCTGGGTTGACTGGCAATATGTTGAAGAAGGGAACGACCAATGGTGCTTCCTGAAAGGCGATTTTTCGGCCCAAACTTATCAGCGGGTAAAAAACTATTACGTCCGCCAGCAATTCAGCCGGTACATTCTACCAGGTTCAACGTTCATTACCGTCCCCAACGACCAGATGCTGGCAGCTTTAAGCCCTGCGGGAGATTCATTGATCATCGTGGCGTTAAACAATTCAGCCCTGAAAGTGAACCATCAGATTGATTTGTCGCTCTTTAACCTAGCCGGAGCAACCATCGCCGCAACCCGTACTTCGGAAACAGAAAACAACGCACAAATTTCCGATTATACCTTGCAGGATTCATCCTTATCCCTCGTGCTTCCGGGATACAGCATCACCACCTTCGTTCTGCCGGTGACGGTCAGCGCCTCTGCTTCCAATGAGTTAAAAACAAACGTCCCCTATTTAGTTCTTTCAAGAACAGCCAGCCTTGTCATGCAGTCGACAGACAACACTGTGGCCATTAGCTCATATCAATATGGCGATTCGACACAATTGTGGAAATTATCGCCGTCCGGTAATGGCTATCTGATTGAAAATCTTTCCGGAAAGGTATTAACCGATGCCGGTTCCTATTATGCTGCCGTTTCGGCACCAGGAACCTCAGGTCAGACATTTCAGCTGCAAAATATCGGGGATGATTGCTACAAAGTGCTTTCGACGGCTTCGGGGAAAGCACTCGATCTGGAAGGAGGAAACAATACGGCAGGTACAAAAATAGGCTTGTACGACTACGGCTCAAGTCCTGATGCCAGCCACCGTCAATGGTTGTTTGTGCTTCCGCCGGTCAGCAGCAGTCGAACGACCGGAATCGAAAAATCTGCCACTGAGGCTTCCCCCATTCGAATCATTGGATTAGACGGCGCATTCATCATTCTGCAAGTCCCCGGATCGAAAACACAGCTAACAATCTATTCGCTTACCGGTTTACGCATGCTGCAGCAAACAGTCAGCGGATCATTTACAAGCATTCCGATGAGGAACGGCATTTACCTCGTCAGCTACAAGACAGCCGGTCAAAGTGGCGTAAAGACAGTGAAAGTGATCGTGAAGTAACCATCGTTTTCCGGACTCCAACCTGACATTCAACCAGTTCAATCAGTTGAAGCATGCGCACTGTCGGAGAATCAGGCTCAATAGGAAGTCATCTTCACAGACAACCGTTCCCAATAACGAGGCGCATAGACGAAGATATCGTCAGACGTGTATGGCACGTTATCTTTCCCGGCATAGATCTGTATCAGGTTTGACGTATCAAACGTCATCATTCCGACAATAGTCTTGGTTTCTCCCTCCGGTATGGCATGGAGCGTGATGGCATTAAAACTTAAGCTTCGTATAAGATCGCCCCCGGTTCCCAGCGGATCATCTTTAGAAGCAGTCCCATCGCTGGAAAAAATAAAGGTTGAATCAGTATTTCCTAATATCGTAGTATGAGGCATTTCAGGGAAATTCCCATTAAAACCCGTCCAGTTCTTGTCAAATATCGGGGCCATTAACGGATTATTACTGCCCTTAACCAGACAACCAGTCTTAACACCTCCGATACCGTCGTTGGCAGCCGGATAGTCAATATTAGCGCTACCACCGAAATTCAGGAACTTCAAATTGCAAGGGCCATCCATGTCTATCGTAAAGCCGGCATATTCCGCCGGTAACTCAAATTCCTGATAATAAAACATGGGGGTGGAAACGAGATAAATCATATCAATGTCGTTCGCGACATGACCATCCAGATCAATCGTAACAGTACTGTTTTGACTGAAATCGGCGATCCTCTCTGTCGAAGACCAGGCAAATTTATTGTTATCGATGATGGCCAAATTATGCTCTTGATTTAGCCAGGTACTGCAAAGCCTTAAATCGAGAAACTTGATGATGAAAACGCTTGGCGTAACGCTGGTAATATAATCACCAAACTGAGTGTACCTGTCGTCGGTCAAAGAGGTCTTTGACCTAACGGCGCTTTTTTGATTGATCGATTCGCTCTGTTGGGTCGTCAACTGATAGCTCATACTGCATACCAATTTCCCGCCCTCATTTGAACAACCGTACAAAAACAGTACGACCAGAAGATAGCCTATTCTTTTCATATGATCATGATTTTTCGTTCAAGGGACCTATGCAACTCGCATGCCGGATGACCATCTGCTTTGACGTTTGGTACAAACATACTCGTTTCATATTCTTTTAATTAGTACGACAGATTTTATACGCCTTTCAAAAATATTAATTTTTTTTAAAACTTAATCCATAAT
>JAUZOU010000264.1 GCA_030706285.1 Bacteroidota bacterium | reverse complement strand
CAAGGACTTCAGTAGCTTTCGCAACGGCCAAAGATACTGCGACAGGTTCGGTGCACCCGATAGCGGGTACAACTTCCTGGTTAATTAAAGCGATGATAGCTTCTATTTCATTTTCAGACATATTCGTGTTTTTAAACTGATGCAATCAGCAATATAGCATCCCTTACTATTGGATCTTTTGCTATTGAATCGCTGCAAAGTTACTTTAATTCTGCGTTTTTAGTCAAATTCATGAACCTATTATCGTTGAAAATGGTCGTTATCAGGTTGTCAGACAATAAAAAAAAATTACCGGAAGTAGTATTTTGAAGCTATATCTTGCGTTTTAACATTATTTAAAACTTACTGATTGCAAACACAATAGTAAAATGTGATGCGAAATTGTATTAAATAAAAGTTGTAAACTATCAAAAAGTTAGCTATGCAGACGATATGCATAATATATTCATATTGATTTGAAAAATATACTTGAAATATGTTATTTCTAGCTATCTTAGCGTCATATTTTTCGTTAGTCTATACAAGTAGTCATTCGTGAGCCATTTTCCAAAAATGGTCTATTTATACAAACTAAAATTGATGAGTATGAAAAAATTCTTTACGCTTGTGGGATTATCAGCTGCAATGACTTTAACAGCAGCAACGCCTAATGCCAGTTTCGCATGGGCTTTAGGTGGTGGTGGAGCAACTGCCGATTACACATACGATGTGGCAACCGATGGCAGTGGAAACATCTTTATGGCAAATTCGTTTACAAACACAGCTACTTTTAATGGCGTTCAGCTGACAGGTTCTGCTAAGGGTTCAGGTGCTAATTTCGACAATAGTTTGTATGTCTGCAAATTAAGTCCTGCAAAGGAAAATTTATGGAAACTCTATTCGAATGAAGGGGCTGTTACTCCTGCTGCGTTGGTGACTACGGCCAATGGTGACTTGATTGTAGCAGGAAGCATCCGTGCGGTGAAAGGCGGAGCAACGACATCTGCGAATTTGATTGATGCAGCCGGTACCATTACAACGTTTACAAACTTGGGTAATGCAACGGCTTATGATCAGTCTTTCGTTGCCAAGTTTAACTCGGCTGGTATCCTGCAATGGGTTAAGGAACTTAATTCCAGCGCTACCAAAGATACGACGGTTGAAACCTCCGCATTGGCAACCGATGCCAGCGGGAATGTCTACCTGACAGGTACGTTTGCCAAAGGTCTTAGCTTACCGGCCGCCACACCATTAACGGCGACTTCGACCAATACGTCCCAAGCTGCTTTTATTGCCAAACTGGACGGAAAGACCGGTGATGCGGTATGGCTTAAAAAAACTTCCGGTGGCATCAAATCGGAGGCCTTCACGGCATTGACGGTAGGAGATGATGGTGCCTTGTATGTGGCCGGAGACGTGGCAAATGCGGCAACACCTATTGCTGTTACGATCGGTGGCAAAAGCTTTACGCCTAGTCAGATAGCTGATTTGGTCCTTATTAAATTGGATACTGATGGTAATGTGGCTTATGTTCAGGAACGTCCGAACTTGTCAACGACAGCCGGCAAGGATGTCAGAGTGAAAGATATTGTCGTCAAAAACGGAAAAGCATTTGTTTGTGGTTCTGTTTATGCCAGTTTCGGTGGTATTCAATTTACCGGTAATACGCTGACGTCAACTTCAACCTATCTGAATGGATTTACTGCTGCTTTTAATACGTCTGATGGTAGCGATGTCTGGCAAAAAGCTGTTTTAGCTCCCGCTATTGCAGAAGTTTCCGGAGCGGTAATCGGTAAGGATGGCAATTTGTTTGTTTGCGGTTATCATTACAATGCACTTGGAACTGCTGTTACGGCTGGCCCTGTTAACTTTGGCGATACCACCTTGGTCGATGCAACCAACAAGTTGGGTGACTTGTTCCTTGCTTCTTATGATCCGGCAACCGGGAAAACCCAAGAAGTGCATTTGTCAGGAAAAGGCCCAGGCTCTGAATTATCCTTTGCTTTAGCTGGTTATGATGACAAAGTCTATGTTGCAGCCCGTACAAACAGCAAGCCCCTTACATTTGAGGACAACACGACGACCTATTCAACAGCCGGTGTATTTGATTTTGTGCTTGTATGCTATAAAGATACAGTGCCAAAGTCCGCTGCCATACACGATCAGAAATCGGTTCCGGCCTATGCTTTCTATAACAAAGCCAGTCAATCTGTTGTTATCGCAAATGGCAAAAATATTGTCAGCGTAGCCATCTACGATATGACAGGGCGATTGGTCGAAACGGTTAAAACAGCTGGCTCATCAGAGTTTAGCGCTCGAGGTATCAAGTCTGGTATCTACATGGTACGGGCAACAACCTCCAATGACCAGAAAAATGTATTTAAACTGGCGGTTAACTAATCAGCCCCTTATATTCATTCACTTATCCGGTCCTGTTTTCGACCGGATAAGTGAATCTGTTTTTTGAATGATTGACGATCGGATTTTGATATGATTGTTTCTTTACACTATTCAATGCATAAGCGAATTCACTTTCTTATCCTTACGGCGGTCCTCCTTTTAGTTGGTACGTATGTTCAGGCTCAAAAATATGTTATCACAGGTACCATCACAGACAGGGAGTCTCATGTTCCGCTGGATATGGCGAACATTTCACTGACCGAGACGAATCAAGGAACCAATGCAGACCAGAACGGAAAGTTTGAGATCACGAACGTTTCAAAAGGTACCTATCATCTCAGTTCATATTATTTGGGCTATGAAGCGTTTGATACATTGATAGCCGTCACCAAACCGGTTAAGATCAACATCCGCCTGTCAAGAACATCCTTACTGCTGAAGGAAGTCAATGTGATGGCGCGTGAAAAGAAAGTACCATCCACCACCTCTACCATTCAGCGGGCTGCCATAGAAAATCTTCAGCCTTCCAGCATGGCTGATGTACTGCAAACACTCCCTGGAGGCTTGTTGTCTGATTCAAAGCTGAATGTGTCCAATCAGGTTTCCATGCGTCAGGCTGGAACCGATATCAATACGGCAATGGGCACCGCCATTGTCCAGGACGGTGTGCCCATGTCCAACGATTACAACATGCAATCTTTCTATGGAACGACATCCGCCGATGTGAGTACGAGCAAAAGTTCCGTCAATAACGGAGTGGATTTACGCCAACTGTCTACGGACCATATTGACCAGGTGGAAGTTATTCGAGGTATTCCTTCTGTCAAATATGGAGACCTGACTAGTGGTGCCATCATCATCAAGTCAAAAAAGGGTGAAACACCGCTGACACTTCGGGTGAAATCAGATCCGTTGAATAAATTGGTTTATGCAGGAAAAGGATTCCTGCTACCTCACGATGCCGGAACTGTCAATTTCGGCATCGATTATACGAAGTATGTGGCTGATCAGCGTAGCCCTTTCGATAAATATCAGCGGATCACCTCCAATCTGAGTTACGAAAAGCTGTTTCACAAAACATTCCTGTCAACGACGCAACTAGCTTATACCGGAACCATCGATAAAAAGGTGAATGACCCGGATGCTATGAATACAGAAGATAAGTATCAATCTGATTACAAGAGTCTGCAGTTCAGTAATTCAGGAAGCTGGAACCTTAATAAGGGGATGTTGAATAAGGTTGAATATACGATATCCGCCAATTATGCTCACGATGTGCTGGACCGGACAAAAACGGTAACGCTCAATTCGCCGATGGGTATCACTCTTAGCAAAACAGCCGGTGAATCGGCTGGTTTTTATTTGCCTACCGAATATTTGTCTACCTATTCCGTAGATGGAAAGCCATTCAATCTCTATTCGCAAGTAACGACTTCCTTGCATCCGCAGATTGGTCAGACATTTAATAATATCCTTTTGGGCGGAGAATTCAAACTGGACAAAAACTTTGGAGACGGAGCCCTCTATGATATGACGCTGCCTCCTTTCCCGACGCAAAGTTCGTCCAGCCGGCCCAGAGCGCCGAAGGACATTCCGTCCATGCAAAAACTGACTGTTTTTGCCGAGGATAATCTTAAAATCGATGTTGGAGATGGTAAAATAGCCGTTACTGCTGGACTCAGAGCGACCCGTCCTGGAAATATTGCTAAAGACAGGGCTATGTACAATAAAATCTATACTGAACCCCGTTTGAACATCGGCTATCAGCTGCCTGTCGTCCGGATAAACGGGAAACCGCTGGACATCACGATTAAAGGTGGCTTCGGCGATCAGGTGAAATTTCCTACGGCCATGCAGCTGTATCCTGAGACTGCCTATTATGATATTTCCGAACTCAACTACTATTCTACGGCCAACCCAGCCAACCGGTTTGTTTACCTGCTCACGGCCATTAAAGACCGGACAAATTACGATTTGACACCGGCACGCAACCGCAAGCTGGAACTGGGCATCGATCTTAGTTATCAGGGAACGACCCTCAACGTAACGGCGTTCCACGAAAAGGAACGGAATGGTTTTCAAACGCAGACTATGTATTTTCCGCAAGTCTATAAATTATACAATACAGCTTCATATACTGGGACTGGTACTCCGACCATCGATGATTTCACCTATAGTCTGAAAGCCATGTTTTTGCCTTATGCCTATACGACGAATGCGGCGGTTGTGGTCAAAGACGGTATCGAATATCAGTTGTCAACCAGGAAGATTAAAGCGATCAATACGGAGATAGTCGTTAAT
>JAUZOU010000263.1 GCA_030706285.1 Bacteroidota bacterium | reverse complement strand
ACACTCAGACGGATGCAGCAACCGGAATCATAGGTTTGAGACAGCATTTGGGCCCCTGCTTTCCGCATCAGACGTAAAACCATATCCAGAAACGGGAATTCGAACCGGATGCAACACTCCACATCGACTGTCTTCGTAACAAGTTCAGCGGCGCTCAAGGCACTGTTGGCCGCAGCCTTATAGGCAACGGTCAATCCGCCGGTTCCCAGCAGGACGCCGCCGAAATAACGGACGACCACGACCAGTGTATTGGTCAGATTGAACGATAGGAGTTGCCCGAAAATCGGCCTTCCGGCCGTACCCGATGGTTCTCCGTCGTCATTTACCCTGAACACTTCACCTGCCGGCCCGATACGGTAGGCATAGCAGATATGTCTGGCATCGTAATAGTGCTTCCGGTAATTTTCAAGAATGGATTTCACGTCTTCTATTGAAGCAACAGGGTGAGCAAAAGCCAGAAATTTACTGCCTTTTTCTCTATAAAGACCTTCGCTTGCCTCTCCGATCGTTTGATAGCTATCCGTTTGCATGAAACAAAGATACACGTTCACACCTGAAAACAGTTTCCAAAATCGATAATAAACAACCTCGGGATTCGCCTTTGGGTTGTTTATTTTAATAAAAATGAGGGCGCCTCAAAAGGGAAAACGCTGAGACACCCTCATTTTTAGTCGATCAGGAACCTGTTCAGGCTAATTTGTGTATAACCAGTCCTGAACGTAATTTCGGCTCAAACCAGGTTGTTTTCGGAGGCATGATGTTGCCACTATCGGCAATATTGATCAATTGTTTCATGGACACCGGGAACAACGCCAGAGCCACCTTCATCTCTCCGCTGTCTACGCGTTTCGAAAGTGCTCCAAGCCCACGGATACCACCGACGAAATCAATCCGTTTGTCGGAACGGAGATCCTTGATTCCCAAAATGTCATTCAGGATCAGGTTGGATGAAATTGTAACGTCAAGGACACCGATAGGATCTGAATCATCATAAGTACCTGGCTTTGCCGTCAACGCATACCAACAACCTGACAGGTAGACAGAAAAATTGTGCAGATGATCCGGTTTATAGATAGAAGTTCCTTTTTTCTCTACGATAAAGTTTTTCTCCAACGCTTTCAGAAAAGCCTCGTCACTCAACCCATTCAGATCTTTCACAACACGGTTGTAATCGATGATGGTCAGCTGATTGTCCGGGAAACAGACAGCCATAAAGTAGTTGTACTCCTCATCGCCCCGGTGATTGGGATTTTGTTTGGCTTTTTCAGCTCCTACCAGGGCAGCAGCAGCTGAACGATGATGGCCGTCAGCAATATACAACGAAGGCATGGTAGCAAACAATTCTGTGATTCGGGCAATGTCCGTATCATCAGAAATGATCCAAAATTGATGGCCAAAACCGTCAGGCGCGACAAAATCGTACAGGGCCGGTTTTGACGTATAACTGGCAACAATAGCATCGAGCTCACGTTGTGCAGGATAGGCAAAAAACACCGGTTCAATGTTGGCATTGTTCACCCGGACATGTTTCATACGATCCTCTTCTTTATCACGGCGTGTCAGTTCATGCTTTTTGATGACACCGGTTAAATAATCATCCACGCAGGCACAAACAACCAGACCATATTGCGTTTTACCGTTCATGGTCTGAGCGTAGATATAGTATTGTTCCTTGGCATCCTGCAGCAGCCAGCCGTTATCCTGAAACTTTCTGAAGTTCTCAGCCGCTTTCAGATAGACTTTCTCTTCATGTTCATCCTGCCCGGCCGGAAAATCAATTTCCGGTTTGATGATGTGGTATAAGGATTTTTCATTGGTACCTGCCTCTGCTCTGGCTTCTTCAGCATTCAGCACATCGTATGGACGTGATGCCACCGCTTCGACCAGATCAACAGGTGGACGGATTCCCTTAAAGGGTTTGATAATGGCCATACGAATTTATTTATTAACGCGGAAACGTTCGTTTCCGTTTTTCAGAAAATCCACAATCTGATGAGCAGCAGCGATACCGGCATTGATATTGGCTTCAGCTGTTTGAGCGCCCATCTTTTTAGGTGTCGAAAAATAACGTTCCGGGAATTTCTCAATAAACGTAGCATGAGCGGCAGGCATGATATCGGTGACATAACGCAAATCGGGCCGTTGTTCCATCAGATTGATCAGGCTGACTTCATCGATGACTTCCTTACGTGCCGTATTGACGAGCACGCCACCTTTAGGCAGTAAGCCAACCAAGGCTCCATTGATGGAGTTTTTCGTTTCCGGTGTTGCAGGAATGTGTAAGGAGACAATGTCGCATGTCTGATATAGTTCTTCCTGGGAAGAAACAGCTTTGATGCCGTCTTTTTCCATCGATTCTGCAGAGCAATAGGCGTCAAAGCCATATAAATCCATGCCAAAGCCTTTAGCAATGCGTGCTACATTGCGGCCTACATTGCCACAAGCATGGATACCTAACTTTTTGCCCTTCAATTCCGTACCGGAAGTACCGTTGTATTGGTTACGCACGGCGAAAACCATCAGGCCCAAGGCGAGCTCAGCCACAGCGTTTGAATTCTGTCCGGGGGTGTTCATGACGCAGACATTGTGTTTGGTGGCAGCATCAAGATCGACATTGTCATAACCGGCTCCTGCACGGACTACAATTTTCAATGACTTGGCAGCATCGAGCACTTCCGCGTCAATGATATCACTGCGGATGATGACAGCGTTGGCATCTGAAATCGCTTCAAGCAGTTGTTTTTTGTCGGTGTATTTTTCCAGTAGAGCCAACTCGTAACCGGCAGCTTCGATCACGTTTCGTATGCCATCAACGGCAACTTTGGCAAAAGGTTTGTCTGTAGCAATTAATACTTTCATTGTTTGCATCTTTTTTATGGCCGGCTGTCCAGTTGGACCATCTTAGATACCGGCGTTAGTGTGTTGGAAATCCTTAAAAACAAACATCAAAAGCGGGATTCATGAAAACCTCAGTGAAACCCGCTTTTTATCATTAAGTCGTAAGATCAGTGCATTTTTTCAAATTCCTGCATGCAATCAACTAAAGCTTGTACACTTTCGATTGGCAGGGCATTGTAGCAAGATGCACGGAAACCGCCTACTGAACGGTGACCTTTAATTCCGACCATTCCCTTTGACGTGGCGTACTTGCTGAACTCTTCTTCAAATGCTTCTTTGCCATCATTCATCACAAAGCAGATGTTCATAATGGAACGATCTTCTTTGCAGGTGACCGTACCTTTGAAAAGCGGATTCCGGTCGATTTCATTGTACAGCAATTCAGCTTTCGCCTGGTTGCGTCTCTGAAGTTCTGGAATGCCACCCATTTCCTTGTAGTATTTCAATGTCTGAAGAGCAGCAAAGATCGGAAGGACAGGCGGTGTATTGAACATGGATTCCTTATCGATGTGTGTTTGATAATTCAACATCGTCGGAATGGCACGGCTAACTTTACCAAGGGCATCCTTGCGGATAATGCAAAGCGTCACACCGGCAGGAGCCAGGTTTTTCTGCGCACCGGCAAAGATCAGTTCATAATCGGTAAAGTCAATCGGACGTGAAAATATATCGGAAGACATATCGGCAATAACAGGCATTCCGAAATGCGGATCTTCACGGATTTCTGTTCCGTAAATCGTATTGTTTGAGCAAAAATAGAAGTAATCCGAATCGGCAGGTACTTCAAATTTTTTGGGTATGTACGTATAATTATCTGCCTTTGAGGAAGCCACCACGTTCACTTCTCCAAACAACTTCGCTTCCTTGATGGCCTTGCTGGCCCAAGTACCGGTATCCAGAAAAGAGGCTTTCTTTTCCAGAAAGTTGTAAGGAGCCATACAAAACTGAAGGCTGGCACCACCGCCTAAAAAAACAACTTCAAACGATTCAGGAATATTCAACAGCTCTTTGATCATAGAACGGGCTTCTTCACAGACAGCAACAAATTCTTTACCGCGGTGAGAGACTTCCAGAAGAGAAAGGCCAGTTCCGGCAAAATCCAAAACAGCTTCAGCTGTTTTTTGAATGGTGTACTCGCTCAGGATCGAAGGACCTGCATAAAAATTATGTTTTTTCATATGTGTGGAAATTGGTAGTTGAATCGTATTGAAAACGTTGCCAAAATTACAAAATTTATTTAGTTACCCAGCATAAGAAGGATGCTTTTTTGTTGTATTTTTGTCATTAATGGCGCTAAAATTGTCATTTAAATCACTGTTTACGTTTAAAATTGTTAGCTATGTCACAACCTTTGGCCGAACGGCTCAGGCCCAAAAATCTGGATGACTACGTCGGGCAAAAGCACCTTGTCGGGCCTCAAGCCGTGCTAAGAAAGATGATCGAATCCGGAAATATCTCTTCGTTCATTCTATGGGGCCCTCCAGGCGTCGGCAAGACAACACTGGCCCGTATCGTAGCCAACCAGCTGGAACGCGCCTTCTTTACCTTAAGTGCCGTCAGCTCCGGAGTGAAAGACGTACGCGAGGTCATCGAACGGGCTAAAAGCAATCCGCTTTTCACAACAAAGACGCCCATCCTTTTCATCGATGAGATTCACCGGTTCAGCAAATCGCAACAGGATTCGTTGCTGAATGCCGTTGAAAGCGGAGTGTTCATCCTGATAGGCGCCACGACGGAAAATCCGTCTTTCGAAGTGATCAGCCCACTGCTATCCCGTTGCCAGGTT
>JAUZOU010000262.1 GCA_030706285.1 Bacteroidota bacterium | reverse complement strand
CAAAAGTCTGGTGTATGCCACAGAAACCAAATGCCTTTACAGCGTTCAGCTGGACGGAAAAGAAAGACTACTTTACACGGACAAGGAAAACGCCGTGAATAATTTCGTCTTTTCTCCTGATTCCAAATGGCTGGCTTTTGCTTCGCAGGCTCCCAACAGAAAATACATCATCCGGCTACTCAACATCTCGTCCGGGCAAACCTATGTCGCTTCGACCGATTGGTACGACAGTTACGATCCCGTTTTTTCTTCCGACGGCAATTACCTTTATTTTCTCTCCGACAGAACGTTAACACCTCATTATCACGAGGATGAATGGAATGCTTATTTTTCATACTCGGAAAATCTGTTTGCTCTTCCGCTGAACAAATCGGCAGCAAATCCGTTTCTGATCAAAAACGACGAATGTGATCCCAACAACATCGCAGCCAAATCCGGCGAATCCGATCAAAAAACGGGGGAGGCTGGAAAATCCAGCAAGAGTAAACCCGGGAAAGACAAGCAGAAAGAATCCGGCAAAAAAATTCCCGGAATCAAAGACATCGTTATCGATACTGTAGGCATGGTGGAACGGACCATCGCGTTTCCCGTGAATGCCGGAAATTACAATCTAATTTCAGCCTCTGCCGGTAAACTGTTTTATATGGTTCGCGGAGACGGCATCAAATCGTTCGATTTCAAAACAAAAAAGGTGGAAGATATAGTGGATCGTGTCGACGGAGTAAGCTATAGCCCGTACTCGCCGTTTGCGGTCTATGCGTATAAAGACGGTGGAGAAACACAGTTGAGTGTGGTTCCTGCCGAAAACTTTAAACTGGATAAAGACAAAAAAGCTGACTTGAGCAACCTGCGTACGTATGTGAATTTTGCTCATGAATGGAAACAGATCTTCAACGAATCCTGGAGAATCGACCGGGACTGGTTCTACTGCAAAAACATGAACGGTGTGGATTGGCAAGGCATTCACGATCGATATGCGGAATTGCTGCCCTATGTAAGGCACCGGCACGAGTTGACGTATCTTATCGGCGAGATGAAAGGCGAACTAACGGTTGGCCACAGTTACATCTCGTCTCCATCCTCTGCTTCTCCCGAAAAAATTCCCATGGGATTGCTCGGGGCCAAATGCGCCAAAGATAAAGCAACCGGTTTTTTCAGAATTACCAAGATCTTCCCTGGTGCCGATTGGAACGACAATTTCCGTTCACCGCTTACAGAGCCTGGATTGAATGTCAAGGAAGGCATGTACATTCTTTCCGTGAACGGCTACGATTGCAGAAAGATGCAGGATATTCATGAAGGGCTGGTCAATACGGTCGGCAAAGTAACCGAATTGGTGATTGCTAGAAATGCTTCTGGCAGCGATAATAGCAAAATTTACATCAAACCGATTGCTGATGAGTCCAATCTGGCCTATTATGAGTGGGTACGAAACAACATCCGGAAGGTGGATTCGCTATCCGGCGGTCAATTCGGTTACATCCATATTCCTGACATGTCTTTGTACGGATTGGAAATCTTCACCAAACTTTTCTATACGCAGCTCAACAAAACAGCGCTGGTTATCGACGACCGAGGTAACGGCGGCGGTAATGTTTCGCCTATTATTATTGAAAAGTTGCAACGGGTCATTTACCGGATGACCATGTCCAGGAACGGAGGCACCCCCAACACGGTGCCTGATGCGACTCATTACGGACCGAAAGTACTTCTGGTGGACCGGTATTCCGCTTCGGACGGCGATCTGTTCCCGTACAGTTTCAAGACGCTGAAACTGGGCAAACTTGTCGGAGAGCGGACATGGGGAGGCATTGTTGGCATTTCCGGTTCGAAGCCTTATCTGGACGATCAGGATCTGCGCACCCCGTTTTTCACGAATTATTCCGTTTCGACAGGAAACTGGATTATCGAGAACCATGGAGTGGACCCCGATGTCTATGTGTTCAACAATCCCTTCGAAGAATACAAAGGCATTGACAGGCAACTGGAAAAAGCGATTGAACTACTTAAGGAGGAAGTGAAGGATTATAAACCACTTCCGGGTGTGCCGCCAGATCATGTGGCTGGAAATTGAAAAGCGATCAGACGACTGATAAGCAAAAAGGGGAGGCAACTCCCCTTTTTTTGTTGCAAAAGTTGCAAAAAATCATAAAAATGCAAAAAGAGCAGATTCCCTTATGATTTCTGCGGAAAATGATGATTTCTGCTGATAATGCTCGGTCAAGTAAAATTCATACCCTTGTAACATTGAATAATACCCTCCTAAATCATAACCTTAAACCCGATTGTTAACGAACGTGGCAATGCCGGTCCGTATATGTATTTTGAGTCACGCAAAACACCTTTATCGAAATCACGTTGATAACTATTAAGCATGTTCTGAACGCCTCCGTTCAGTTGTAGTTTAGTTCCGCCTTCAAGTCTGAAATCATACGATAGTTTCAGGTTCAAATCAACAAAACTGGGCGTATTGACCTCTTGATCATTTTGAATATATCCGGCAAAATGCTGAACCAACATACTGCCTGTATAAGTTCCGGTCAAAGACGCATTGAAGTCTTTATCAACCTGATAAAAAACGGTCAAATAGCCATATCGATCAGGCGAACGAAACATTTTTTTCTGCGGGGCTAACGAATGATCATCACTCCACTGCTGTGCTACTTTATAGTTACTATTTTGAAACGTCATTCCCAATTGAACTTGCAGATCGGTTGAAGGGACAATTTTACCCTCTAGGTTTATACCTTTTACTACCGCTCCGGAGGTATTATCCCTTTCAAGAATAAAACTCCCGTCTGGATTAGTGCCGATTTCGTTCAGGACAAAAACATGGTTCAAATTCGTATAAAATCCTTCTATCAAAAATTCGGTTTGAACAGTACCAACCGTTTTGTCCATGTCGATTGACCCGCTGAAACTGTGTGATCTTTCGGGTTTCAAGTCAGGGTTGTTTTGGATAAAAGAGATCGCCCCTCCTATTGCCGTGCCGTGTAAATCTTCATCATACACTTGCGGAGCCCGGAAGCCCGTAGAATAGCTTGTCCTGAAACTAAACAGACTATTGGGATTATAACGTAAATTCACCCGCGGGCTCAAGATGGGACCCTCAATCAAACGATGCTTGTCAAAACGGCCACCCAAAAGAAGACTCCATTGTTTGTTTTTCCACTCATTCTGTAAATAGGCACTCTTGATCGTTATGTGTTGGTTCGTCGTTCTATTGTACCCCACTATGTCATCCTGCAAATCATCCACCTTATATTCAGCCCCTGTTGTGAGTTCGGCAGGCATAAAAAGGAGCCGGTCCATCGAATAAGTATATTGCCCACCAGCGACAAAAGTCTTGCCATCCGTCTTTCCAAAGCCATTCAGATCCTGTTGGGTGCCGGCATAATTGGTACGGTTAATAAGTTGAGCCGATGAAAAAATAGTGAAATGATGCTTATTATTTTTAGAAAACACATCATAATTTAAGCCACCTGTATTTATCTCATACTCAGCTTCCTCCGCGATATCAGCCTGCTGAACAGGTAAATCAAACTCATTTCCACCTCGAAGGTAATTGTACAAATTATGATATTCAACCATTAGTTTGCTATAGTTGCCCGTTTTATAAAAGCCTTTTAACCCGATATTTTGAACGTTCAGTTTGGTAATTTCAGAGAAACCGTCTCCATTGTAATCATACGGACTCCGTTGTCTTGTGGAACCGAAAATTGTCATGCCAGCCTTATTATCATCGGAAACCACCGATGCATTCAAAGTGGTATTAATATCAGGCGTTCGTCCCCCAATAAACGTTGAAGCAGTTGCTAATGCTATGGAATTTGTTGCAGGATCTTTCGTTATGACATTTATTGTCCCTCCAATGGCATTCGTTCCAAACAGTGCAGAACCACCGCCACGAACCACTTCCACCCGTTCGATCATATTTGCCGGAATTTGCTCAATGCCGTAAACGCTCTGTAACGCACTATAAATAGGCCGGCTATCGATCAATATTTGTGAATATGTACCATCCAGGCCATTGATCCTGACTTGTGGCAAACCGCAATTCTGGCAGTCAATTTCCGTTCTTAAGCCGGGCTGAAAATTCAATCCCTGTGAAAGACAAACAGCATTCGTATTCTCAAACAGTTGAGGACTTATGATATTAACAATCGTTGGCGCTTCCCTACGGTTGGTTTCATTACGATTGGCAGAAACAACAACACTCTCCAACATGATTTGATCCTCCTCAATTTCAACATCCATTTCCAAACTTTTAACGGAAGTCAGATCAATTTCTTTTTCAATTGTCTTATAGCCCATTCCTGATACGACCATCGTATAGTTTCCGGATGGCAGGTTTTTTAAAAAATAATGACCTGTGGCATCTGTTGTTGTCCCTATGGTTGTTCCTTTTATGGACACATGGATATAAGGAACGTATTCTTTTGACGTCTTATTCGTTATATGACCAAAGAGGTGCTCATCCGGACGATTTTGGGCATAACCCACCACCTGTCCCAGTATCAGAATCAATAATGTCACTAGTTTGATTTTCATTTACTTATCTTTTTTGTACCTATAATTGATGGCCATTTATTTATGATCTTTTTTGTCTGATCGATACCCAAAATCAGTTATTTTTGAAACATTGTTGCAAATGTAACATTATTTCAAAAAGTACATTCTCTTTTAGTT
>JAUZOU010000261.1 GCA_030706285.1 Bacteroidota bacterium | reverse complement strand
TTGGTGTTGGTAGCAGCCAGGTAGATATCCAAATTCGCTCCTGCAACCGTTTTACCCAGACAGAAATTGGTCGTATAGCGAGCTGAAATATCGACGGCCAAAGCGGTTCCCTTTACAGTGAACGTACCATAGACCAATTTTGACTCTGTGGTGATGTAATAGGTACCATCCGGCAATTCGGTAGAGAAAGTACCGGTAGCACTGCTGGAACTTGAAACATATAACGCGTTACTGTTGCTGGAACGGACAATGCTAAACGGCTGGCTCTGCCCATAAGTATCATTTCCGAAATTAATGGTCACAGTCCGTTTCGTTTGTGTCATGTCAAGAGCTATCGGATCTGCGTTCTTCACGCTGATGGATCCTTGGTCGAACGTCGTTCCGTCGTCATTCAATACATAATACTGGTAGATATCAGCCGTATCCACCGGTAAGGCAAACGTCGGTACCAGTCCTGTTTCAGGAATGGTCAGGTCCCATAACAAGACGGATCCTGTGGGATCATACACCTTGAATGATTTGCCTTTATACCAAATTTCAGGACTATAATTCACATTGATGTTGGCGGTCAGCACTCCGATATTCTGTGTCCCGGCACCGGTCACTTCAATGGTTGTCGTATGGACAGCCTGGTTCACTTCCACATAATAGCTGCCGGCAGGTAACTTTGCAGTACATTTACCCGTTGCATCGGCTGTTCCTGCAAACAATCTTGTCCATTTGTCATCGGCCCGTTTGACAACAACCTGTTTGTTGGCAAAATACAGTCCGGCATCCAAAACAACATCATACTTGGTCACAGCCGTCGGATCTTCAACCTGATAAGGCAAGTAATAGCCTTTCACTGCCGTATTTTTCACTTCTTTCAGCGAATCAGCCGCAAAGAAGACGTTTCCGGACATATCAAATTGCGGATAAGCATAATCGGCATCCTGGTTTGTATCAGTAACAGGGATAAAAGAAAGCAAGGTCATCAGATACCCTTCTCCTCCTTCAGTGCAGGTAAACTGAAAGTCGTGCCTGCCGGCTTCATAAACGGTTGCCACACCACAATAGATATCGTAATCAAACCTGGTTCCTGTACCGGAATATTTGGTTGACCGCTTGTTGGGAGCAGTAACCGTCACGCCGGAAGATGAATAGATGAATCTACGCAAGGTTGTATCTGCAGGAGCAACCAGCATGGATGTATCCAATTTTACCTTGTAGATCGTCTCACTTCTGTTGTTACTGCCGTTATAATTGGCTCCCAGATAAACACGGTATTTACCAGGATTCAAATACGGGGTTTTCAAGGTCATGTACATGGCTCTGTTATAACCCATATTCAAGGTCACCCCTCGCCCGTAAGGAGCAGCACTGATCTTACCTGAAGGAGCATAAACAAAACCGACCGTCGGACAGTTTGTCGTATTTTTGGCTACTGCATTACCGTTCAGAATATCATTATACCAGTCCATATTGGTCATGTTCGCTTCGGCAATGTATTTGTTTGACAAATTGCCGAAATTGAATTCCGGATAATCAGCCAACGGAAAATAGACCGCATAGGGTTTCAAGTCTACCGCGTACGTATCCAAGGCCATGATACAGCCAAGCAGTACCAATAGCTTTTGAACTAAACAAGTAAAAGGATGTTTCATAAGTTAACGTATTAGATGATTACTATAAGTTGAACGATACTCATTATTGAAAGTTCACCGGCAAATACCAGTTTGACTCGTTATCCAGAAAAACAGGAGCGGATTTCCCGTTTTTGGCAAACTTGGCACCAATCACTTGGTTCAACAACGCGGTGCCTGTTCCTGCCTTTTCTCTGTTCCAACGACGGGCGATACGGAGAATGTCTCTCCACCGATGCCCTTCGTAAGCCGTTTCAAGAGCCAGCTCATCAAGGATAGCCTTTTCATAGAAGCGAACTTCAGGTTGCACTGTCGCTGTCGAATCATACGTAACACTGGTCAGGCTGGCTCTGTTGCGAATTCCGCTATGGTCACGCCAATAGCCTCTGTGGTACGGTGTCGTGCTATATCGCGCATCAAAATAAAATGGATAAGGAAACTCTTTCCCTGCGCCCCAACCACTGACGGCTACAGAATCGGCCGGATAAGTTGTTCCGTCCGGTCTGGTGAAATTAAATTCAGCGGACAGGCTGGTGTTCAGGAAGGCATTGGTTAACCGTCTGTATGCACTATAGGGCTTGGTTTGATCGCCATCCACGTAACCGGGTGTCTCCGCATAACGATTGCACGCCTCAGCATAAAGCAGATTAAGCCAACCTGCTCTGTAGATGAACCATTTTCCGGACTGTTCATACGGTGCATTGGCGTCAAAACTGTGCAAATATTTCGTGATAACAGGCTGCTGGCCGTTCATCTCGTACGAGCCACCTTCACCACGACCGTCAAACGTGAAGCCATTGGTCTGCACCTGCGCACCCCAATAATTGTCGATGGCATTGGCTGACGGTTTCAGCAGGTATTTCCCGACACCCTGAGTCCCCATCAACCGGATGAACGGGTAGGTCGGCGTATAACTCGGATCGTAGGTCATGCAGGTGATGTTCTCAAAATTCGCCCAGTTTTCATTCATGCCCAGTTGAAACATATTGACCCATAAATTCACGAGCGAATTGATGTCATTCCACAGATATCTGGTATAGGTAACCATGTACGCCCCTTCAAATGTTCCCTGATACACGTAGCTGATGGTTTTATACCGTTTCCAGGTCTCTTCGGTGCCTCCTTCGATGTGAAAATCCCTGATGGTCTTCGCCGCCTTGTAATATTGGTCGTCTGTCCAAAGGTACAGTTCCGACAACAGGCACCGTTTGTTAATGTAGTAATTATCCAGGTTGTAATTTCCCAGTCTTTTGTTAGCCATTCCCGATACCGACGTATACTGATTGAGGGTAGGCAGGTTTTCCATGCAGGTAATCAGGTTTGAGATCAGTTCATCCAGCCCGATGTAGCTGCTTTGATCGGCCCCCACATCTTTCAGCGATTTGATGGGCTTTGTCAGGTATGGAATCTTGCCAAACAAGGTCCCTACCTGAAAATAAGTCCAGCAGCGGACAGTCATCACATCTGAATAAAATTCATTGTACTGATCTTTCGTAAACTGGTGATTGGCCAGCATAAGGTCAAAATGGGCCAACATATCATTACAGTTCTGAATAACTGAATAAAAAGGAACCGGGTTGGTCCACGGATTATCGGCGTTACTGGTAAAATTGCTGATGTCCTGCAAGTCTTGGTCAGCATTCGTCGTTACATCCATCAGGTCAGCATGCAGTTCATTGAGAACGACCAGTTGCTCTGCCATTCCCATGACTTTTCCATACAATCCGATAACTGATTTCTGGGCATCGGCCAGGTTCTGGTAATGATCCGATTCGTCCAGTACCTCAAGGCTTTCCGTGTCTATACACGAATAACAGAAGCCTGACAGCAGCAACACGGCGAAAAAGTATTTGAAAGCTTTCATCCGTCTGGTTTTTCTTGTTAAGAACCGGTGACCATTCTGCACACGATCTTTTATATCTCTTGCATTCATATAGCTTGCTCGTTTCATTCTTGTCTATCTAAGTAGCGTCTGTTACAATCCGATTTTAATCCCAAGGAAAACAGCTTTGGGCTGAGGACAAATCACAGCGTCCACCCCATAATACAATGGACTTTCACTTTGACTGAATTCCGGATCAGCTCCCATATAATTGGTCAATGTCAGCAGGTTCTCACCCGTTACAAACAGCCGGACGGATTTGACGGCATCCGGAACGTTGGGTAACAGGTAACTGAGCGTCACATCCTTCAACCGCAGGTAAGAGCCATCTTCGATCCAGCGGTCTGAAAAACGAGAATTTCCCATCGGATCGCCCCACGTAGCTTTAGGAATGGAAGTGGACTGGCCATCGACTTGCCAGCGGTTCAGAACGGCCTGAGACTGGTTGTCAAAGCCAGACATCGATTCCAGCAGGTAACGTGTATAATTGAAGACATCTCCTCCCAGTGAATAAGTAAATCTGGTTTCCAGAGAAACTGTTTTCCACGAAACAGCACTCATTATCCCTCCAAATACGTCAGGATTGGGATCGCCAATCACGACACGGTCCTTCTCATTGATCTCTCCTTCGCCGGTCTTATCGACAAACTGGATGTCTCCCCCTGAAAAATAGCGTTTGACCGAACCGTCCATGATGTATTTTCCAGCGGCTCCAGCTTCTTCCTGTGTCGTATAGACGCCATTCGTCTGATAGCCATAGAAAACACCGATCGGTTGACCGACCTTCGTCTGTACCGTCGCCCCGTTCAAGTCTGATTCGAGTGTCCCGCAATCAAGCCGGGTAACTTCATTCTTATATCGCGAAATGGTCAACCCAAGATCCCACTTGATAGCGCTGTTAACAATACGGCCATTGACAGTCAGGTCCAGCCCGTCATTTTTCATAGCTCCCCCGTTGGACAGGTAATAATCAAAACCGGATGAAGGCATGGCATGCGATAAGGTCAACATATCATTTACGACGTGATGATACGCATCAAGAGAAACTTGAAGGCGTTCTTTAAAGAAAGACCCGTCCAAACCGATGCTGGTCTTCGTGAGCATCTCCGGACCTATTTCAGCATTCGGAATGCCCCCAAGAACCAAACCATTATTGCCGAGAAAGCTCTGCGCAACATAGTATGTCTTC
>JAUZOU010000260.1 GCA_030706285.1 Bacteroidota bacterium | reverse complement strand
CACCTCGTCACGGATATATTTCCGGACAAAGAAGACCGGTTTCGCCGAATCAGACTCGAAAGTAAACCGGAGCCGGTCCCGTTGTTCCGGAGAAGGATTGACCAACTGGCGCCGGACCGGTATGTAGCCCGATAACGTGTACGCATCCAAGCCGCTGTTTTCATCTGTCACGGTGACCAACCGGACCGGACTTTGCGGATCGACCACCTCCGATTCCCAGCAGGTGGTTTCCGTATAATCCCAGTCAAGTGGACTTCCGGTAACCCCTGAAGGAAACGTTTGAGTTTTTCCATCCTTAAACGTCACCAGATTATAACGGATCCGGCTTCCTGTGACTGTTGTTCCAGGCAACACACCACGGTAAGTGTACCCTTCTCCCGGTGTCATTTTAACAGATGGATTCTGATCGCTCCAGAAATTGATCTGATCCGTATAGATCAAGACGGAATCCGGCCTGCTGGCACCGGCAACAACAGCCTCAATAACCACCGGTTTCCCGGCATCGACCGTTTTGTACGGTTTGTGAACGATATCGTATCCGTCTGCCTGGGTCGCACCGGCGGGAGCAACAAATTCTCCCAGACAAATCGTGCCCCACTTCGTCGATGATCCCCAGCTTTTTTCCGGTTTCTTTCCTTGTTTTTGCAACAGATAGACCCCTGGTTTTATGGCGGTTATCTTTCCTCCGGCAGCTTCCGTCCGGCATTGATTCCCGTCATTAATGCCCGTCACCGAAAAACGGTCTCCCAAATCGGGCAAATGCAGGAACATATCCCACTGTCCCCAGTAAATCTTTACGACATGCTTTTTCAATGACGGTTTGGCAAACGGATCTTTTACCTGAATCGCATCCGGCATCACTTCCAACCGCCAAAGTCCATTTTCCAACTTGTCAAGAAAATAGGCACCTGTTCCTTCATAGGCGACTACGGGCGAGCTGCCGCAACCCGCCACCGAGGTAAGCCGGCGAGTGTCTTTCGGAACGGTGGTTGTCTTGTTTGAGTAATAAAATTGCTCAGCTGTATTCCATTCGCTCAAGTCTTTTTCATAACTGATATGCACATGCCCGAACAAGGTATCTGCCGGGTAAACGCCGTATGAGACATTTCGGGGTAAGGTCCTGGCAGCCTCACCGGCAATCTTTAAACTGATGGCTTTATTGGGCGTATAGGCCAGATTCAGGTAATGAGTTTGGTATTCCGTATTGGCCCAAGCCATATCGATCGGATCGTAGGCAAACTGGGTCATCCACTGAAACCCTGCTGTCCTGAAACTCCTTACCATGGCCGGATACATGAACGAATACATCACATCAGGTGCATCAAATTCGTAAATTAGCCTGGCTTTTTGGTCAAAGCCTTTCGTCGATGAAAAAGGAATAGAATACCGGTCCACATAAGGCAGGAAATTACCTTGTCTGGTATGTCCGGCAACTAATCCTGTCGGGTACCATTGAAAAGTGGTTCCCTGAACCGGGCTTGAATAAAAAGTTTCAGCCTGTTGGGTATTTTGACTGACATTATAAAAAACCGGCTTCCTGTTTCCAGCCTGTTGGAGGGCTGCCAGCATTCTGTCCAGGTAGTTTTTGGTTTCAGCAGCTGTCCCCGGATGGCTTGGTTCATTGTTGATTTCAAAACCGACAACGAACGGATCGTCCTTGTAAGCCTGTCCGGTGTACGGATTGATATGCCTGACCAAGGCCTTCAGATAGCGTTCCTGAGCAGCAACAGCCTTCGGATTCGAATGCATGCTGCCCTTATCATAGTTGTAGGAAAAGCCACCTGTCTGCTGATTGCGTTCCGGATAACCATTGCCAAAATTGGTTTCAGCAGTCAGTATGGTCCGGATATTCCGTTGTTCCAGTTTAGCTATCAGATAATCGAGCAAATCAAGATGCTCATTTTCAATCAAATTTCCATTAGCATCAGAAATTTCCACATCCCAGATATGGATCCTGTACGCATTGATTCCAAGTCTGGCAAAATGATACACATCCCGGTCAACGGCACTTTTGCGGTCAACTCCGAGGTATCCCATTGCCCGGTAAGCATGGGCAAACGGCAACGTATAATTAACGCCGAAAAAAGGAGCTTCTTTTTTGGTATCACTCCAACGCATCACGCCATCTCCGGTTAGCTCGATGACAGGAACTTTTTGCTGAGCGAAAAGAAGCGTACTGCAAAGACAGCTGACAATAGTCAGCAGGTGTTGTTTCATGTTATCCGATTTAATCAACTGATCACTTCCACAAAACTAAGTTCTATGCCAAACTCAGGAAAGCATAAATCGGACATAAATGGACAAAAAAAAGACAATGGCTGCTTACGACAGATTCCTGCCAGACAGCAACAATCTGTCGGATTATTTCGTATATTTAACCCAACGTCTTATCAATCTGGCAACTATGCGTGAGCTATCCGGTCTGACAAGTCTATGTATCTTCATCCTGTTGCTTTTATTAACACAGGAACCTATTCATGCGCAAGTTACGTGGTCATTCGATTTCAACCTGGGAGCCGCCACCAATGTACCCTTGCCCTTGCACATCGAACAAAAAGGGTATCCGGCCATCAACCTGAATGCCAGATATGAAACAGCCCCTTTTTCCCTTCCGGTTTATTGGGACTGGCGGTTCAGCCGTCTGGAAAACGGCCGTTCCTGGGAATTTGAGGCCATTCACCACAAATTATACCTGAGAAACAAACCGGACGAGGTGCAAGGTTTTGCCATTTCGCATGGGTTCAACCTGCTATTCATCAACAGAGGTTTTGACATAAACGGCCTTACATTGAAAACCGGAGCGGGCGTTGTGCTGGCACATCCGGAAAGTTCAGTACGGCATCAACGGTATAATGGAGGAATAGGACTTTTTAACCTGGGATATCACCTTTCCGGGCCAGCTGTCAATATTGCCTTTGGCAGACAAATCAGGCTGAACAACCGGTTTTATATTCAGACGGAAGCCAAAACAACCTATGCCTTCGCGAGGGTTCCCATTTCTAAAGGCACGGCAACTGTCAACAACTGGGCCTTTCATATGGCCATCGGTCTCGGATTTGATTTTATAAAATAAAGGACGGCCGGCTTCTTCTGTCTTATACCTTTAATCGGCGTGCTCTGCACACAACCGACAGAAACGCACCGATAATCAACACTTCTCCAAGCGTAAAAATGAGCCAATTGTACTGTTGCGGGCTGAACTGAGCCATCACCTCACGAATGGGCACCCTGTCCGTCAATGGATTTAATCCGGCATAAACGCCCTGTTTGATCAGTAATGCCGAGTAGTCTTTGATAAACGTGAACAAAATGACTGCAGCTCCAAACAGGCCTAAAACCCACTCAAAAGCCTTGATTTTCACCACATAGTCCTTTTCTGTTAAATAAATCATCCAAAAGGATAAGACAATCATGGTCAAGGAACAAATGACCGGTGCCAGTACAGGGCCAACCCATGGAACCGGGATCAGGAACAGCAGGTCCCACGTCAGCAGCGAAGACGGCCAATCCAGAAAAATCTTCAGCCAGACATAATAGAAACTATCCCAGATACCAAATGTCATTAAAAACCAGGATACCCCTCTGACAAAGCCCTTACCGGCAAGAAATCCAACGGAGACCAGCATGACCAAGGTTGCCGCTTCCCGGACCAATTCCTCAGACAAAACCAGTCTGGAAGCCTGCGACAGAGGAAAACCAAATCCATGAGGATAATACATATGCCTCAGATAGACAACGACAATGGCTTCAAGTGCTGCCATCGCTATGCCAAAAAGCCCAATCAACAGGAGCTTCAGGTACAGTCTTTTCATCTCAAGCCAGATTAAACCATTTTTTCAACTCTTTCATTCGCCTTCCGGATAAGGCTCCGGCAGGTCCTTCGTTCCATCAGGGAATGTCATCTTCAGATTGACAGGCACGGTCAGGAGATAAGCCAATCCGGCAATCAGCATGACAAAGAAAAAACCAGCCTGAACCGCTATGATGGAAGCCAACGCTGTACTGATCACGGAAAAGCAGCCATTGATACCCCAAGCCCAGGGAATCAATGCGTCATTTTTGTTTGAAAGCAACCGTAACCCGGTCGGGAAAGGCATGCCCATCAAAAAAGCCAGAGGCCCTATAAGAAGCAGGCTCCATCCGATTTTCAATAGCATCGGCAGACTGACAGCCAGTCTTAATAAGGGTGTCAGAGAAACCGACAACAACCAGATGAGCATGCCTATGGCTATCAGTGTACCGATCAAACGCCGCTGAGAAAACAGGCAGGTTCCGGAAGCAAACGCACCCAATCCCGAAAAGACCAGCATCCCACTCAGAACAGCCGTGGCCGCATAGACCGGATGTCCGAAGAACAAGGTAAATTGCTGAATAAAACTGATTTCCACGAACATATAGCCGATACCGATGCCGGCAAAATGAACCAGCGAATAGGCTTTTCCACGACCGCGGAACCCCTTGAAGAACAACGGAAAAATAATGAGCAATAAAGCAATCAGCGTGATTTGTACAAACGTGATCAATACAATCAGGTAACCGACTTCCAGGAAAGGCAGGGAAGAAACGCCAACCGTTTCCTTCAATGTTGACAGGCGGCTGATCTTTAAAAATTGCGAAAAATATGGTTTGTTGTCAGTAGCCGGTCTGATCTGAAAATCATAGTCTCTATATAAAGCCTCTCTGTCACCAGTCAT
>JAUZOU010000026.1 GCA_030706285.1 Bacteroidota bacterium | reverse complement strand
CCATCCTGCAATTCATCCATCAGTTCTGCCGCACCTCTCAACCCGCTGGTAACAGCCACCTTGATGACCAGCCCATCCAGGTAATCAAATTCTGGCAGGGGATGGTCGATCGTCAGTTCGGCTGTTTTAATCCGGTTAAGCCCCATAAGTGGTTGCAGATGAAGCCTTTCACCTGGTAGTTCCAGCCCTGTCGCCAGTTCATAGACTGTCCTCAGGGCTGCTTCCATCACGCCTCCGGTTGTCCCAAAAATGTCGGCTGCCCCGGTAGAAAGGCCCAATGGACTATCAAACTGGCCATCCGGCAGATTCCGGAAATCAATGCCGGCATCCCTGATCATGCGGCCCAGTTCTCGCGTAGTGATTACTGCATCCACATTGGGCAAGCCGTCATGGTACATCTCCGGCCGGATAATTTCAAATTTTTTGGCAGTACAAGGCATCACCGAAACGACAAACATGGTTGTAGGATCAACACCTATTTTTTCAGCAAAATAGGTTTTGACCAAGGTGCCGAGCATCATATGAGGCGACTTGCAACTGGACAAATGTGGCAGCAAATCCGAATATTGGTGTTCCATAAACTTGATCCATCCAGGGCTGCAGCTGGTAATCATCGGAAGGGCCGCTGTCTTCTCCTCAGAAGTGAGCCTATTTTTTACCCGTTCCAGAAATTCCGACCCTTCCTCCATGATGGTAAGATCGGCTCCAAAATTGGTGTCAAACACATACCTAAAACCGATTTCGTGCAAAGCCGATGCCATTTTCCCGGTTACCAATGTCCCTGGTTCATAACCGAACAATTCTCCAAGGGTTGCTCTGACGGCAGGTGCCGTCTGAACGACCACCGTTTTTGTTTTATCATACAACGCTTCCCAGACCTGCTCGGTCGAATCTTTTTCTTTCAGTGCCCCAACCGGGCAAACCAACACACATTGTCCACAATTAGTACAGATGGAAGCTTCCAACAGTTCATCCTCAGATGGTCCGACAAAGGTTGAAAAGCCGCGATGGTGAGGATTCATCAAGCCTATGCCCTGAATTTCGTTGCAAACACTGACACAGCGACGACACAAGATACACTTCGAACTGTCACGAACGATAGATGGTCCTGAATCATCGATAAAATCCTTCGATCTGGCACCCTCATATCTGTATTCATCAATTTGGATCAGATTTCCAAGCTCCTGCAGTTCACAGTTCTGATTTCGCCAGCAGCTGAGGCAATCTTTAGGATGATCGGAAAGTATCAACTCATACATCACCTTCCGGACATTTCTAACCCGTTCCGAATTGGTATGGATCACCATGCCCTCTTTGGCTTCAGTGATGCAGGAAGCCATAAGATTCTTATAACCTTCGACTTCCACAACACAGATCCGGCAGGAACCTGACTGATGAACATGTTCCAGATAGCAAAGGTGTGGAATCAGGATGTGCTCCTGTCTGGCCGCCTCAAAAATGGTGGTGCCTTCCTCGACCTGAACTTCCTTATTGTTAATAACAAGTTTAACCATAACAGCAAGCTATTTACGTTTTGAACATTGTAGACATCTCATTGCTTCAGCAATGGCATTCAATTTGTGGAATCCTTGCTGGACTTCCTCAAAATTACCTCTCCGTTGTTCAGGATCCAGGCATCGCATTTTGAACCGTTCATGTTCGACGGTCGTTTCCTCATCGATGCCTCTGGAGGGTATCTCGATCGGGTCACCGATATTCAGTAGGCCCTTTCCTCCAAGGTATTTATCAATCGACTTGGCTGCATTTTTACCGTCGGCAATGGCTGTGATCACGACATCCGAACCTCTGGCAATATCTCCGCCGGCAAAAACGCCCGGCTGGGTCGTCATTTGAGTATAAGGATCGACAATAAAGGTGCCCCAATCGGTTATACCGACTTCAGCCTTCGAAAGGAAAGGCAGATCCGAATACTGGCTGACGGCCGGGATGGCCATGTCGATGTCGATCATAAAATTAGAGTCCGGTACTTCCACCGGTACCCTCCGGCCATCTTTGCCGAATTTTCCAGGCATCATCCTGACACATTCGACCGTTGAAACCTGACCATAGCCAATGAAGCGAACCGGAGCCGTCAATTCCTGCAAAACAACGCCTTCTTCGATGGCATCCTCGATTTCCCGCTTGTCCGCCGGCATTTCTTCTCTGGTCCTCCGGTAGAGTATCATAACTTTTCTGGCACCAAGACGGACCGCCGATCTGGCGGCATCGATAGCCGTACTGCCACCGCCAATGACAGCGATAACCCCTTTGACCTCCACATTTTTCTTCATGTTGATGTCCCTCAAGAAATCGAGTCCGTGATAAACACCGCTCAACTCTTCACCTTCGATCCCGATTTTCCGGGACAGCTGGGTTCCGGTCGCAATGTAGACAGCATTATATGTTGACTTCAGCTCACTGAAGGAAATATCCTTTCCCACTTTGGTATTGTAAATAATATTGATTCCTGACTGTATAATTGAATCGATCTCTTTTTTCAGTTCTGATTTAGGCAGACGATATTCCGGAATACCATAGGCCAGAATGCCACCAGCTACAGGCTTCTCTTCGTAAATATCGACAGCATAACCAAGGCGCGACAAATAATAGCCACATGTCAGCCCTGAAGGGCCAGCTCCGATAATACCGACTGATTTCCCGTTCTTATGGAAATTAAAGCTCATAAACGGTTCATCGGAATTAAGCACGAAATCTGCAGCATACCTTTTCAGATCGGCAATGGCAATCGGTTCATCCAACTGTCCCCTGCGGCACTTGCTTTCACAGGGATGAGTACAAACCCTCCCGCAAATGGAAGGAAACGGGTTTTCCTGACGGATCAGGTTGTAAGCATCACGCACCCTGCCTGCAGCAATCAAAGCCACATAGCCCGGGACATTGACTCCGGCCGGACAAGCATTCTGACAAGGAGAAAGAAACAGATCGCTGCAAACACCTGCCCGGCAGTAATGCTGCCGGATGTGTTCGTCATATTCCTTCCTGAAATGGTTGATGGTACTAAGCACTGGGTTCGGAGCCGTTTGCCCCAGGCCACAAATGGCTGCATCTTTGATGGAGCCTCCCAGTTCCATAAGTATTTCAATATCACCTTCCTTTCCTTCTCCCCGGGTGATCCGCTCAAGAATTTCAAGCATCCGTTTGGTGCCTATCCTGCACGGAACACATTTCCCGCAGGATTCATCCTGCACAAAGTCCATAAAGAAACGAGCAATATCGACCATGCAGGTATCTTCATCAGCCACAATCAATCCTCCTGAACCCATAATGGCGCCCAACTGAGTCAGCGAATCATAATCAATCGGAGTATTCAGATGGGCAGGCGTCAAACAACCGCCTGAAGGGCCTCCGGTTTGAGCCATTTTGAATAGCTTGCCCCTTGGAATGCCTCCTCCCACCTCGTAGATAATCTCGCCCAATGTAGTTCCCATTGGTACTTCTATCAAACCTTTGTTTACAACATCTCCGGCAAGGGCAAACACTTTGGTACCCTTGCTCTTTTCGGTACCAATAGACGAAAACCAGTCTGAACCTTTAAGGATAATCTGAGCTACATTACCCAGCGTTTCAACATTATTGATAACGGTTGGTCTTCCAAATAGCCCACGTTGAACCGGATAAGGTGGCTTTTGCCTGGGTTCGCCCCGCTTGCCTTCGACGGATTCCATCAACGCTGTTTCTTCTCCGCAGACAAATGCACCGGCTCCAATCCGGATATCCACATCGAAACCAAACTGGCTGCCAAGAATCGTTTCTCCCAACAGTCCGCACGCTCTGGCTAGCTTAATGGCTATCTTGAGCCGCTCAATGGCGACCGGATATTCTGCCCGAATATAGACCACACCCTTGGATGCACCAATGGCATACCCACCGATTACCAGTCCTTCAATGACCGAATGAGCATCTCCTTCGAGCAAACTCCGGTCCATAAATGCTCCAGGATCTCCCTCATCTGCATTGCAAATGATGTATTTCTGTTCGTTTGCCTCTTTATTGGCCATTTCCCATTTCAAACCGGTTGGGAAGCCGCCACCACCTCTTCCGCGCAGACCTGATTGTTTAATTTCATTGATCACTTCTGCCTGCGACATCGAACCAAGCACTTTTGCCAAGGCAAAATAGCCATCATGGGCGATGTATTCTTCCAAGGAGCCGAAGTCAATAAGCCCGCATTTTTCAAGAACAATTTTTTTCTGATGCTTGAAAAAAGGAATATCACTCAACTTGGGGATGGGCTTACCGGTTTCCGGGTTTTTATAGCAATATCTGTCGGCAATCTTTCCTTTGCGAATGTGTTCGTCTACAATCTGAGAAGCGCTGGCTGGGTTAAGATTGCAATACAATATGTTACCCGGATTGATAATCAAGGTCGGCCCAAGGGTACAAGCACCCATACATCCAGTCAGATTAATCCTGACTTTGGTCTGAAGCTTCTCATCTTCCAGCGCTTTTAAGAAAGCGTCCTTAAAATCCTTGCAATCGGAGGACAGACAGCCTGCACCGTAACAAATGTGGGCCGTATACAGATATTCTTTTTCTTTCGTCAGGAAGTCGTTCTTAACGGCTTCAAGATCTGAGAGTGAATTGATTTTCATCTTTTTTTTGTTTAAGGACAGATGTAATGCCGCATGCCGATTATCATCTGCTTGGATGCCTGGTACAGGCTTGCTCGTTTCATATGATCATAGCTGTTTTTCAATATGGTCATTGTACTCTGTAGGCTGTTTTTGGTTTAAACGATCTATTTAATCAAGCTCATTTGAAACTGTATCGGTTGAATCTATCATTGATGATCTATTTCAGCATTCCTAGAATTCGCTGAATCTTACTTGGAGTAACCTGTTTGTACACCTTACCGTTTATCGTCATCGCCGGTGCCAATCCGCAGGAACCGATACAACGCATCACCGAAAGTGAAAACAATCTATCCTCGGTTGTGGAGCCAACTTCTAGACCAAGAACCTCTTTCAGCTTGTTCAGCACCTCCTTACCCCCACGAACATAACAAGCCGTACCAAGGCAGACTGAAACCGAATATTTTCCCTTAGGTTTGGTGGTGAAAAACGTGTAGAAGGTCAGCACACTGTTGACCTTTGAAACGGACAGTCCCATCCTGTCTGCGATGAACGACTGAACGTCAGGAGGGAGGTAACCAAAAATAGCCTGTGCCATATGCAATATCTGGATCAGGTTACTTTCCTTCTTTTCATACTCAATGATGACATCTTCCAGAAGCTTGAACTTATCTTCTTCGGTCATCGCCGGAACATGACATACTTTTTCTTTGGTAATCATTTTTCGGTGTACTAGTTGGTTGGTTGATTCTCATTAAATAATGGGCAGAGTCTCCATAATCGTCATAAACAATTGATTCTCCGATTGCCTTGATCTTGTCAGACAGTTCATCCAGTATTTCGCCGGCTCTTTTATCCAAACAAGGTTTATGTTCATACAGTCGATAATTTCTTTGATAGTGGACAGGTGTCAGATTGGGCATCAAAACATTGGCTCCGGCCATCAGTCCCAATTCCCTGCCTGCCGGAACAATCGCCTGCAAGGCTGTCGTGGAAGCGATATTGATCACAGGCATCAGCAGCCGAAGGACTGCAATCATCCGAAGGGACAACTCAAACCGGTCCATCAATGGCATCAACGTTGCTGCATCATTGAACAAGGGTGTCTCAGTATGTTCTATATAGGGTCCCATGCCTACCATATCGATATCCTGGTGTTTAATAAACAATAAATCGTCAGCAAGGTTCTCAATTGTCTGAAACGGTAATCCGATCATTACCCCTGTTCCTGTCTGATAACCTATTTCCCGGATACGTTCCAGACAATTCAGGCGTGTATTGAAATCGTGTAGCCCATCAGCCGGATGGATCTTTCTGTACAGCTCTTCACTGGACGTCTCAATTCTCAGCAAATACCGTTGTGCACCAGCCTCAAACCATCTCCGGTATGTATCCGCGGTTTGTTCACCTAATGAAAGCGTGATCCTGAAATCATCCTGTGTAACCTTCTTGATGCGTGTTATTAGCTGTGTCATCCGGTTAATGAACGCTTCATTGGTTTGCTCTCCAGCCTGAATAACCAAACTTGTCAATCTGTTTTGTCTGGCTATCTCTATCGTCTTGAGTACTTCCTCGTCTGACAGTGAATACCTGACCACCTTCTCATTTCCACAGCGAATGCCACAATACAGGCAATTTTTCCGGCACACATTGGACAGCTCGATCAATCCTCTGAGAAACACGTTTCTGCCAAGTTCTTTTTCTTTGATTGCATAAGCCTTTTTCATCAAGGCTTCCTGGTCTTCTTTTTCTGTCAGGGAAAGAAGACGGATAACAGCTGATCTGGAAAGGTCAGGTGCCATGTCTATTGAATAAATGGTGCAATCGCTCTGTCAAAAATGCCGTTCATATAAGCAATCGTCAATCCGTAATTTGAAACCGGCACGCCGGCTTTAATGGCTTCGGATAAACGGCCGAATACTTGTTTCCGCGTAATCATGCAGCCACCACATTGAATAATCAAGGCATAATCCGTCACCGGCCGTATAAGCTCCGTCAATCCGGCAACGACATCGAATGTCAGCTGCTTCTGAGTAAAATCGGTCAGCCACCTCGGTATTTTGGTCCTGCCGATATCGTCACAACTGACCTGATGGGTACACGATTCCAAGATCAGGATACGATCTCCGTCTTTAAGATCAAGCAGATGTGGCGTACCGTTAATATACGCCTCAAAAGGCCCGCGCATATGAGCGAAAGCCACGCTGAAACTAGTCAGCGGCATTTCGGGAGGAATCAGTTTGACCACCTGTTCGAACGCCTGGCTGTCCGTGATAACCAACGCCGGATTGATGGCTGAACGGCTCAGGAAAGACTCAACTTCCGTTTCCCTGACCACCACATTAATGGCACTGTTGTCCAGCACATCCCGGATTGCCATGACTTCAGGCAAGATCAACCGGCCTTCGGGGGCTTCAGAATCGATCGGAATAATGAGCAACACGACATCCTGCTGTTTAATGACGCCTTTTAGCAAAGATGGATGCTGCCATGCAGTCTCAGGGATAACGCTCTTCAGGGTTTCAACAACTTCTTCGATATTAGTCTTCGTTACCGCACTGAACTCAACAACAGGCACATCGGTAGATTGGCGGATATCTTTGATGGTCTGGTTCAGTAAAGGCCTTAAATCGGTTTTGTTGTGTACGACAAAACTACTGATCCGGTAGTCATTGAACCGGCGGATCAGTTTTTCTTCAAACTCGCCAAACTCATTATCTGATATCAGTAAAATGGCACAATCGACCTGCTTGATGACCTCCAGGGTTTTAGCCAGCCGCTTTTCTCCAAGGTCTCCACTATCGTCAATACCCGCCGTATCGATCAGGACGGCAGGTCCGATTCCAAAAATCTCCATTGACTTTCTGACAGGATCCGTGGTGGTGCCCGCCACTTCTGAAACAATGGCGACATCAACACCAGTAAGGGCATTGATAAAGGCACTCTTGCCCACATTCCTCCGTCCGAAAATTCCGATATGAGGTGTCAGATCCCGGCTTTTCATAGGCTTACCCATTTAAAAGTACAAATCCCGTTTCCCTGCTTTAAGTTGTTCTAGTTTCAGACGGACCATTGCGGCCATTTTCTGATCCTCCATCTGTCCGATGGCTGAATGGATCACCTGCCATCCTTTTTGGGCCGTGCTTTCGGGAGCATAGTCAATCAGGTATTCTGCCAATGTCAGAATGGCATTTGGTGTACAATAACGCTTGATGAATCCTGGCACAGAGAATTCCATAAAATGCTCACCGGTCCTGCCCAGTCTATAGCAAGCCGTACAAAAAGAAGGAATCATTCCTTGTCCAAGCAATTCATCGATGATGTCATTTAAGGGCCTGTCGTCGTTGATCCGGAACTGTCCCCGTTTCAGATTTTTCTCTGTATCCGCGTTTTCGGAATAGCTGCCCAGCTCGATCTTTGTTCCGCCGTCAATCTGCGAAACGCCATATTGGATGATCTCGTCTCTGAGCGCCGCCGGTTCTCTGGCGGTAAGAATCATGCCTGTGTAGGGAACCGCCAGTCGCAAAATCGCCACCAGCTTTTTAAAATCGTCATCGCTCACAAAATACCTGGTCCCCAGATCGAGCATCGACGCATCCTTGACGCGTGGAAACGAAATGGTATGTGGCCCGACGTTGTAACAAGCTTCGAGATGATTGGTATGCCTGACCAGACCAAGGACGTCAAACCGCCAGTCATACAAGCCGAACAAGGCACCGATACCGACATCGTCTATCCCAGCCTCTTGCGCCCTGTCCAACGCCGTCAGCCGGTAACCATAATCCGCCTTTTTACCTCGCAAATGGTAGGTCTTGTAGGCTTCCGGGTGGTAGGTCTCCTGAAAAATCTGATACGTGCCAATGCCTGCTGCTTTCACGACCTTGAAACCGTCTATTTCGAGGGGCGCCGCGTTGATGTTCACCCGCCTGATCTCGCCATGGCCTTTTTTTACCTGATAGGCAATTCGAACGGTGTGGGCAATGAATTCAGGGTTATACTGAGCATTTTCTCCGTACACCAGGATCAGCCGTTTCTGACCTTTATCTTCCAGCGATTCGATTTCCCGGACAATTTCTTCATCCGTAAGCGTCTTACGTACTGCATTCTTATTGGAGGACCTGAATCCACAATAGGTACAATCGTTGGCACATTTATTTCCAATATACAGTGGTGCAAACAGCACGATCCTGTTTCCGTAAATAGTCCGTTTGAGAATTTTTGCTCCTTCCTTGATCTCCTGAACAAGATCAGGACTTTCAGCGTTAATCAGACAAGCCACCTCAGAGAGATTCAGCCGTTGTTTAGCCAGCGACTTGGCAACAATGTCCCTGATTTGTTCTTTGGAAGTGATGGTATGATGCAGATAGTCCCATATTTCTACAGGGTCGATAAACGGCTGCATCCGTTCATCCGGAATGGAATACTGTTCAGGCGAAAATTTCATAATCCTGATTTTTCACGCCAGACTGACGCAGTTAATCATTCGTTTAACAATAGCCTTGACAAACGTTATCCAATCGGATTCATCTATTGGCTAAGATACATAAAAAGAATTATTTATCCTATAATTATGTCTATGATAAATCCAATAAAAATGGCTACCGATTTATCTTGATTTTAATCATCTTTACTCTTTTTATTTTGTATATTTGGTAGTCAGAGAAACTAAGAATCAATCAATTAATTCTAAAACCATCCATCATGAAACTGTTAAAGGAAGACATTAATAGAATCGGCTATGACTGGATCGAGACGGAAGACGGTACGTTGCAGATCATCAGCAAGTCTAAGGAATGTGGTATTGAGGAGATTCTTTTAAGAAACATCCTGCTTGAATTCGGGGATTATAGGGTCATCGAATATCCTGTATGTGAAGAGGGAACAAAACGATCACTCGGTTATATCACCAATTTACCCTATGATTTGTATCAGAAAGCCCACACGCAATTTCTCAAGGAATATAAAGAACGTGAGGGATACCGGGATTAGTCATTTCTGTACACCTAAACAAATCTAAGAGGGTGTCTCTAAAGTCTCTTTCTTCTAAAACTATCCTTCCTGCAACTAGCTGTAAGAAGGGTAATTTTTCAGTTAAGCTACTTTTGAAACACCCTTTTTCATGGTCATTGACATGATTGCTGTCTATGGCCTGTTGTTAAAAATCAATGGTTACATTGTTGTCTGGGGTATTTATGTCTGTCCATAAACTGCCGACAATTGAACTTAACGTGTAGGTTGAATCAACGTCATTCAAATAGTCAATCAGGCCAGGCAAGTTGGGGTTATACTCATCTCCAGCGATATGAGCCATTCCAGCCGTCTGGAAATATGGTGCAAGAGCAGAGGCATATGGTTGCTGAATGCCAAACTTAGCAGTCAATAGATAAGTAAAGTAACCGACCAGTTTTTCCGTAATGAACGTTCTGGCATACTCATCAAACCAGCCTCCCATTAAAGCAGTCGTGTTTTGCTTTTCAAATGTGAAATGGTTGCCATAAATGGTAAGCATTCTATAAGTGCACGGATATTGTCCTAATGAACCCGTTTCCACATCATAGACACGTTTCCCGTTATGCTCCCTGTATGTGATATCATTGGCATGATAATGGCCGGTCAGGATGACCTTCAATCCATCATCAATCAACCTGTCCGATACATGCTGCCAATCTTCGATAACATACCCAGGATCGATCTGCTCCTGACCAGTAAAATGTTCTATCAGACCGTGATGCATCATAGCGATAACCAACTTGTTTTTACTGGTCGCCTTGGCCAACTGAGTTTCTATCCAATTGAGGGTCTCCGGTTTAATTTTACCTTTGGTCACACTTGATACATTATTATTGTCGTAATACATGTTTGCATCAATGGCTATTATCCAAAGGCCTTTGATGGGTTCGCACACATAGCTCAACGAATTCGGGTCTCTGGAAATCGCATTTCTGAAACCAAAATCGGCATAAATGAAAGGAATTCTGTCTGCCTGAACCGTTGGAACCGGAACTGTTTTATCACCAATAAACCGCATAGCCTCCGGATTATTGATGTCATGGTTCCCTACAGTAATAACCACCTTAATACCATGTATGGTCAATTGTCTGAGTAGTCTTGCAACAGTTTCATGATCAATTAGTTCTCCGTCTTTCGTCAAATCGCCTGGAATCAGCACCAAATCAGGCCTCTGTTCAATCATTTTATCAACCGTAGCCTGGAAGAGCCTGTAGGTGTATTTCAAGAGCTTTGGATCTTTGGCCAGATAGGCCTGAAAAGCCGGTCCATCTTTCACCAATAAAGAAGGATGCATTAGGTGAATATCAGAAATGACAGCAATTTTAATGCCATCAAGAGAATCCGCGTCTGTCTTTGGCACGCCAAAATCCTTACCATCGTAGCGTGAATGATCCTGATAAGAAAGCAGATCATTCTGGCAAGAATAAACAAGGACCAAAAGCAGCATAAACGTAAGGATGTGTAATGATTTCATACATAAAAGAGTTTAATGGTTAATCAGACACCTTTTGAAACAACATTATACAGCATCACTCTAAAGCCATAATCCGCCTCACGTTGCCAATTGTGATTCGTTTACAGATTTTACTTGATTGCAAAAAAGAGGAGAGAAAAAAACGGTTCACACCACTCCATCGATGTAACCGTTAGAAACCATCTGGTGGCATCATAACTAAACGATTTTGATGGGTATTGAACAACAGCGGGCTTGTTCTGCTATGGATTTAACACAGATATGCAGCTCTTCAATATGCCCGCCATCGTATAGCTGATTCCATTTTAAGCCAGTTTATCACGGGATACCGTGTATATCTGCCGTATTGAAGAACTTCAAGGTTTTTGAAGTAATTCTCTTCCGATGACTTCTGCTGCGACAGCCACGCATCTGGCGCAAGGACGTTTCAGATAATATTCAGCATTCCGGTCTGAAGGAGAAGGATCCTGTGGTGCCCGTTTTAACTGGAGTAAATCCGCACAGATATAGCTGCCGAAATGATCCTTGAAGGCTTTGGCTGTCCGTTGCACAGCCGCATAATTTTCATGCTTGCTGGCTTTATCTTCCGGATCAGTAACCGGGTATTTCAAACCAACAAGCAAGAACATGCCGCTGGCAGCCCCGCACATTTCACGCAAACGTCCCATGCCACCGCCAAAAGGCGCTGATAGCTTTTTCGCCATTTCGATATCCAGTCCGAACAGATCGCAATAAGCCATCGTCACAGATTGAGCACAATTGTACCCTTCCTTAAAATAGTCTACGGCCCGGTTACGCCGCTCTTCAATATCAAATTCAATCATTCATTTTTTTTGCAAAAATGCAGAAAAAATCCGTCATTTCTTCAGATTCTCCTGTTTAAGCAAGTCACGGATTTCCTTCAACAGTGCTTCTTCCTTACTTGGAGGTAGGGCTGCCGGCGCTTCTTCTTTGCGTTTGAGTCTGGAAATGGCTTTGATCACCATAAAAATCGCCCATGCAACAATCAGGAAGTCAAAGAGTACCTGAATAAAATTGCCATAATTCCAGGTTACAGCCGGAGCAGTAGCGGTAGCCTGCTTAAGTATGACAGTTAAGTCCGTGAAGTTGACACCGCCAACCAACAAGCCTATGGGTGGCATAATGATGTCCGCAACAAGAGAGGTGATCACTTTTCCGAAAGCCGCACCAATGATGATGCCGACAGCCATGTCAATCATATTGCCTTTCAACGCAAAGGCCTTAAACTCTTCAATCAGTTTGACCTTTGATCCAGTCACTTGCTTAACTTGTTCCATAGGTAGTTGGTTTTAAAGATTCACATTTCATCGATTATGAATAGACATAAAAAGCACCCTATTTGTTCATTGAATCCGGATTTTTTCTGTTGTAAAAACGTTTTTTGTTAAAAACAAGCCGTTACAAAAAACAAAACACTCACTACAAATATCAAAAAGGAGGTGTATCTTTGAAATCGAAATGAACGCCTATGTCAAGTTCCCTTAAGCAACGTAAATCAACAGTTACCAGTTATCGAAGCCGTAATAAGTACAGGATCCAATCCAGAATCCAATTTGTTTTCCGTGCAGGTCACCATAATGGCCACGGTATTCATTCGCCCTATTTATATCACCTGATTACGAATATACTGAACAACGACTATCCCTATTATTGCTTTGATACGATTGAGACAGCGCTAAAGAGCAGGCCGGCATCCCATCATCCGTCATTACTTGAGCAAGGCAAGCATCTTTTTGGCAAACACCTTCCGTTTACGCTATCAACTGAAACGAGGATTGCCAATAGCCGGATCCTGTTCAGACTGGCGCATGACATGAAAGCTGATTACATTGTGGAAACGTGCTTTTGCGGATATCCGGATTCAGCCTATTTGGTTAAGGCCAGACCGAACGCACACTTCCTTTGCCTGAACACCAGCCAGGAGCAGACAAACGCGGCCAAAGAGCTATTTCAACTGCTCGATATTTCATCCGTCGATTGCCGGACGAGTCCGGGTGGCTGTGACTTCAAACGGACACTGGAAGGTTTTCCAAGAATTGATCTCGTCCTATTCAATCCACTAAATGACAAACAGCTCCTGCTTGACCTCTTTCAACGTTGTCTTGAAAAGAAACAGGCCTCTTCTATCTTTGTTTTCAAAAATATACATCATTCAAAAAATATGGAAGCTGTTTGGAAATTGGTAAAAGCCAACCCAGAAGTCAGCGTAAGCATCGATATTTTTTCGATGGGCATTTTGTTGTTTCGTCCGGACCTTGAAAAACGAGCCTACATCATACGAAAATAAATGAAACGAACTTGCCTGCAAAAGAGTCCAGACAGATCGTCATTTCGGCGTGTGAGTCAACTATGACATTGGTTTAATAGTAGATACGATCCTATGAAAATTTATACGAAAACAGGAGATAACGGCACAAGTGGCCTCATCGGAGGTACTCGGGTACCCAAGGACGACATTCGTCTGGATGCCTATGGAAGCATGGATGAACTCAACTCATTCCTGAGCCTGCTGCTATGCGAACTGACGGATGAGCATGATTCAGCGTTCATTCTGACCATTCAGCACGAATTATTCAGGATTGGGTCCTGCCTGGCCACCGACCAGACCGTCAAAGAGCCCAGCATCCTGCATCCGGTATCGGAAGAAATGCTGAAAAAGCTGGAAAATGAAATTGATGCGATTCAGTCTGCGCTACCCGAACATCACCAGTTTATCCTTCCTGGTGGAAATAAAGCGGCGTCGCTATGCCACATCTGTCGAACGGTTTGTCGTCGCGTCGAGCGTCTTACCGTTAAAGTATCTAAATTGTATTCGATCGACTGTCAAGTGCTGGTTTATCTTAACCGCCTGTCTGACTATCTGTTTACTTTAGCCAGAAAATCCTGTCTGAAGGATACGTCTGAAATTTATTGGGATCCGTCAAAATAATTATAGACAGCTGTTGTTTTATAAAAAGAAACGGTTATTTTTGCGACAAAATCAAAAAAAAGCTTTCGCCCTGAAAACAAAAGCATAATTATTTGACTATCTGCAATATAATAACAATTTAACCACACGAACATGTATTGGACGTTGGAGTTGGCATCGAAATTAGAAGACGCACCATGGCCGGCAACTAAAGATGAGTTGATTGACTACGCCATGCGTTCCGGATCGCCATTGGAAGTCATTGAAAATCTTCAGGAGATTGAAGATGAAGGTGAAATTTATGAAAGCATAGAAGATATCTGGCCTGATTACCCAAGCCAGGAAGATTTCTTCTTCAATGAAGAAGAGTACTGAAACGTATTAAAAATGATGGAGAAAAGCGGAAGTTCTACTGATTTCCGCTTTTTTTATGTTCGAATTTGAGAAACAGGCACAATTTTTTGTTCAAAATCCTGTTATAGTTTTTTACAACCCAATCATTTTCAATCAGTGACTTTGATCGGAACAGGATTACATCCTCGTATGTACAAAATAAGCACATTTATCATTAAGCGTTTTCTACCGGTTTTACTGCTCTTCTTCAGCAGCAACCTGCTTGCTCAGTATGATGCCCAATTCAGCCAGTATATGCTGAACCCGGGAGCATTCAACCCAGGCGCGATCGGAGACGGCGAAGATATGACCATCTCTCTCATGAACCGCCAGCAATGGGTCAGCATAGACAACGCTCCATCCACCTTTTTGCTTCATGCCGCTCTACCCAAAAAGATCGGCAACCAGCTGAACGGATTGGGCCTGGTTTTGCTGAAAGAATCCATCGGGTTGTTCAGTACACAATTGCTTCAAGTACAATATGCCTATAAAAAGCCGCTATTTGGGGGCCTCCTTGGCATTGGCATTCAGGGTGGTATGCTGCAACAGGATTTTGATGCAGACAAAATTTACATTCCGACCAGTGACTATCACCTATCAACGGATGCTTCGATTCCTTCCGGTTCATTGACCGGCAAGATTCCCGATTTCAGTGCCGGTATCTGGTTCAGGCAGTCTCGTTATTATGCAGGCCTCTCCGCTTCACATTTACTGGAATCCACGATTAAACTCAAAAAAGGAACAGACGATACCTCAGGAGACAGCTATAAGACCTATGCAGCCAGAACGTATTATTTGACTGGCGGGTACAATATATTTTTTTCAAATCCGTTATACACCTTGCAACCTTCATTGCTGTTGAAAACGGATCTGACAGCCTGGCAGGAAGATTTCTCAGCCAGACTCTTATATAAGGATCGTTTTTGGGGCATGATCGGATGGAGACCGGAAGATGCCGTCATCATGTCAGCCGGCATTAAATTGCCACAGGGTTTGAGCATCGGATATTCGTATGATATTTCGATTCAAGCTCTTTCAGGAGCCTCCGGCGGAAGCCATGAAATTTTCCTATGCTATTCAAAGAAAATTGAAACAGCGACTGTCAGCAAAAAACAAAAAAGTGTACGAATACTTTAGAGAAATGAGAAACTACTTTGTCATTGGTTTGGTTCTGACGCTACTTTATTCATGCGGATCATTTGATAACGGCGAATTGATCGGTGTCCAAGACAAACATTGGAGCGAACCGCAGCCTTATGGTATGGTGCTGGTCAAACAAGGAACGTTTGAACTTGGTCAGGCAGATGTGGATAGCCTTTTTGGCCTGAATACCCCATCGAAACGGGTTTCTGTCGGATCATTCTGGATGGATCAAACCGAAATCACAAACGGCCAATACAAGGAATTTATTCAATGGGTCTGTGATTCCATTATCCGTGAAAAGCTGGCTGATCCAAACTATGGAGGTAACGAAGAATATAAAACCACCGAAAGCGCTGCAGGGGAGCCTGTCACGCCGCATCTAAACTGGAAGATTCCCATTCCAGCCAGAAGACGCGCTACGGATGAAGAGCTGAAAGCCCTCAATTACTTCACCCAAAAGGATGAGGTCCTTGGGAAAAACAGCACCAACACCGACCTTGTTTTATACAAATACGAATGGTTTGATTATGAAGCTGCCGCCAAACGGGAGAATCAGCTTCAGGCCATCAAGCGAAACAAAAATACGGATATTGCTGCTTCACAATTACCTCAGGTGATGATTACCAAAGATACGGCCTATCTTACAGAAGCCGGTCAAGTTGTCAGGACATCCATTACAAGGCCGCTATCTTCCCGCTACGATTTTCTGAATACGTATATTGTAGCCGTTTATCCTGATACCACCTGCTGGATCAATGACTTTACCAACAGCTACAATGATCCTTATCTGCATAACTATTTTTCACATCCGGCTTATAATGCCTATCCGGTTGT
>JAUZOU010000259.1 GCA_030706285.1 Bacteroidota bacterium | reverse complement strand
GAGGTAAACGTATTATAAGGGATGTAGTTATGGTCAGTCGTAATGGCGTATCCTCCAATCAAGATGTGATCGGTCAGATTCTGGACATACAACGCTTTTGCTGAAACAATCAAAGATTTGCCGGTGTATTTCCCATACACCATGAAGGCAGGGGTGTTTAATTTCCGTTTGTTGACGGTTTTAACACCATTACCATCGGTTATATACTGTTCTGGAAGGATGCTTTTATAATCAACAGCCAAACCAGTCAGAAAACGATGCTCCGAATAGTCAACAGAAGCAAACAGATCAGGGACCACCGCATTGTGTTGATACAGATAGGTTTTCCCATCAGGACCTGTCGATGTGTACATCATCTGATAAACAGCGGCGGCTGTCCATTTGAGCCGGTCACCATAATTCAACAGCAACTGAGGACTACGATTGAACGGCTGAAAAGGCGATCCGGTGTTCAAAGACAGGACATCAGGCTTTAAATCAGGTGTAAATAACGGATGCCAGTATTGGCCAACCAACAGGTATCCTTTTTTCCAGTTCAGACGTGTATACGCCTGACGAATTCTTACCAGCCAATAACTTGGACTTCCGCCGAAATCCGCTTCAACATAGGATTGGCTGCTGGATGCGCCAAATATACCAGGACCGTCCATGGATAGCTGAAACCGGGTAAAAACGCTTGACAAACCGGCTGAAGGTACGTCATTAAGGTCGTCTCCGTATGCATTCAGTCTCCGAGGCATAGGATAATAGGAAAAGAAATCCAGACTGGATGTGCTCATCTTTCTGGAGTCCTCATAAAAATCACTTCTGACAAATCCATGCAACTGGTAGGAAGTGGCATTATTCTCTTGACCTATAGCATTAATACCTAATGAAATAAACAGTGACAGGACCAACATGCTGCGAAAAGGAACCATACTATCTCTAATTACCTAAAATAAAACCTTTTACCTCTTTTTAAACGAACAGACAAGACCGTCTGTAAAATCATACAAGCCAACTACCTGCTTTCAGACAAGCTGCCCGGTTAGATCATAAGGCCCAGCCGCTGTCACTTTTACCTGACAGAACATGCCTGGTTTCAATGGCTGAGTTTTGTGGACATACATCTCCGGATCTACTTCCGGCGAATCGAATTCGGTCCTTCCGACATAGAACTCCGATTCCTCCCTGTCTATAATGACTTTAAACGTTTGACCAACTTTTGCGGCATTGATGCTTTCGGAAATGCCTTGTTGCAATAGCATCAATTCATCCAGACGGGCTTTTTTCACCTCTTCCGGTACATCATCCTTATAATGTCTTGCAGCGTAGGTTCCCTCCTCTTCAGAATACATGAAGGCTCCCATCCGCTCAAACCTGGTTTCCCGGACAAAGTCACACAATTCGCTGAAATCTTGGTCAGTTTCACCCGGATGACCAACCATCAGTGTCGTGCGTAAATGGATGCCTGGTACTTCTTCGCGAATCTGCCTGAGCAGGTTGATCGTTTCTGCTTTGGTTATTTTGCGACGCATCTTGATCAGCATATGGTCACTGATGTGCTGTAACGCCATGTCCAGATAGGCACAGACATTCGGACGTTCACGCATGACGCGCAGCAAATCCATCGGGAAATCATACGGATAGGTGTAATGTAAGCGCAACCAATCTGCTCCGGGAACCAGCGACAGACGCTCAACCAATTCTGGCAACGTCTTTGTTTTATAGTTATCGATACCGTAATACGATAGATCCTGGGCTATGAGTTGAAATTCATGGACCCCTTTGGCGGTAAGGATACGCGCTTCATCCAGAATCTCTTCCATGGGCCTTGAACGGTGTCTGCCGGTAATGATCGGAATGGCGCAATAAGAACAAGTTTGGCTGCAACCTTCTGAGATCTTTAAATAGGCATAATGAGAAGGTGTCGTCAGATGACGATCGAGGCTGAAATCACTTTGCCAGGTCTCTCCAAGGTCAGTCAGGACATCGTTGAAATTAAACTTACCATAGAAATGATCCACCTCCGGTATTTCTTCTGTCAGCTCTTTCAGATAGCGTTCTGATAAACAGCCCATGACAAAAAGTTTACTGATAAATCCTTTCCGGCGTAAACGGGAATAGTCCAATATGGCATTGACGGATTCCTCTTTGGCATCTCCAATGAAGCCACAGGTATTCACGATAACGATACTGCCCTTTGGTGGTTCAGCATCATGTAAAACGGAATAACCTAGTGCCTCAAACTGACGCAGTAATTTTTCAGAATCGACCAAATTTTTTGAGCAACCTAATGTGATCAGGGTGACTGCTTTTATCTGAGGCATCATTCGTCTTTACCAAATAATGAATTGACGTATCGGCGTCGGTTAAACAGTTGAAGGTGATCGATTCCTTCACCAAGTCCAATGTATTTGACTGGAATCTGGAACTGATCGGAAATGCCGATAACGACACCACCTTTAGCCGTTCCATCCAATTTTGTGATAGCCAATGTATTGACTTCGGTGGCCAAGGTGAATTGCTTGGCCTGTTCAAAGGCATTCTGGCCGGTTGAGCCATCCAATACCAGCAAGACTTCATGTGGTGCTCCAGGTACAACCTTTTTCATGACATCCCTAATTTTGGTCAATTCGTTCATCAAACCTACCTTGTTGTGCAACCTGCCAGCCGTATCGATCAAAACGACATCGGCCTTATTGGCAACAGCTGATTTTAGCGTATCGAAAGCAACAGAAGCCGGATCTGAGCCCATAGCCTGTTTGATGACGGTGGCGCCTGAACGTTCGCCCCAAATGGATAACTGTTCAACAGCTGCTGCCCTAAAGGTATCGGCAGCACCCAGATAGACTTTCTTACCACTTTGAACAAATTTATAAGCCAGCTTGCCGATGGTCGTCGTTTTACCAACACCGTTTACACCGACTACCATAATGACATAGGGCTTCTTGTCTTCAGGGAACACAACGTCATCGGCCTCTTCATTGTCAGGCTTGATCAGCAGATTGGTAATTTCTTCTTTAAGAACATTGTTCAACTCATTGGTATCAACGTACTTATCACGTTCAATGCGTTTTTCAATCCGTTCGATGATACGAAGGGTGGTATCGACCCCGACATCAGACGTGATGAGTATTTCTTCCAGATTGTCCAGTACATCGGCATCGACTTTTGATTTGCCGGCGATAGCACGTGCCAATTTTGAAAAGACAGATGTCTTGGTCTTTGATAATCCCTGATCCAGTACCTGATTATCCTGCTCTTTATTTTTTGAAAAAATTGTAAAAATACCCATGTGGTTGTTTGCTTAAACGGTCTTGTAAAAAATACCAAAGAACCACCATCCTGAAAAACGGCAGTTCTTTGTGTATATGATAGTCTTCAAACGAGAAGATTATTTCTTAAGAAAATCGTTCAGCTTTTCGTTTGGTACGATATCTTCCTGAAAAATATAGGCTCCGGTTTTCGGAGATTTTACCATCTTAATCACTTTAGAGAAAGCGCGACCTTCTCTGTTCTGCATAGATGCAACTGCTTTTTTTGCCATGGCCTACTTTATTTAATTTCTTTATGAACAGTCATTTTTTTCAGAATCGGGTTGTATTTCTTCAATTCAAGACGGCCAGGCGTATTCTTACGGTTCTTGGTCGTGATATAGCGGGATGTACCCGGAAGCCCGCTTGCCTTTTGTTCGGTGCATTCCAGAATGACCTGGACTCTGTTACCTTTTGATTTTTTTGCCATTTCTAGACTCTCCTACAATTTAATTTAGTATTTGGATATCTTCCACACGCAAGTATCCTTTCTCACTGGCTTCTCTCATCGCTGCATCCAAACCTTTTTTATTGATGGTTCGCAAGCCATTTGCTGAAATATTCAGCGAGATCCAGCAGTCTTGTTCTACCCAATAGAACTTCTTATGAAACAAATTCACGTTGAATTTACGTTTCGTATGCCTCTTGGAGTGTGAAACGTTATTCCCGATCATTGCTTTCTTTCCGGTAATCTGACAAATCTTAGACATCTCTATCTGTTTTTAAGTTTGATGTTCCTTTAATTGGTTAAGCGGGTGCAAAGAAACGAATTTTTTGGATTTCCTGCAATAGTTGACAAAACGATTTTTCAAAATTCATTGATAGACAACCCTATAAAGCGCTGCATAAGCCAGATAAATGCTATTATAATGATTGTTTTTATCATCATTATAAACAATTTTAATATATAATGATGCAGTTATAAATCATTATAGTAATTTTACGAAAAAAATTGATTATGGAAGATACAAGTTGGGTAGGAATGTCTGATCTTGAAATCATTTCGGAGATTGGTAAACGGCTTAAATTCATGCGAATGGCTGAAAACCTGACACAACAATTGCTGGCTGAAGAAACCGGACTTAACCGAAGCACCATCCGTGACATAGAAAACGGAAAACCAGTGAATGTACAAAGCCTCTTGCCTGTATTCCGCCGCTTAGATCTGCTGGATCAACTGGACAACAGCCTTCCAGGTGAGGCATCCAATCCGGTGCTGGCTATCAAGCAAAAAGGCCGGAAAAGAGTCAAGCCATCTTCAAAACCCAGAAACGACTGACACAAGCATAGTTACATGAGTCAATATCTGGATATTTATTTCAAGGAACAGCCGATGGGGGTAATAGCCTGGAACCCACAACGACAAGAAGGCAGGTTTGAGTTTTACCAACCATTTTCAGATTGG
>JAUZOU010000258.1 GCA_030706285.1 Bacteroidota bacterium | reverse complement strand
GGCTTCCGGATAAATGGTTCGTATGTGACGGGCATCAGCAAACACGGTATTGTACTGGTGGTCAGTCAATGCTTTGTGAATGTTGTTGAAACAGGCTGCCAGCTCCCAGTCGGAAGAGCTGAGCAGGGCTGCCTGTTCACTGCGCAGGCTGAACGGGTAGTTAAAGGCATGCAAGTACAAACTCGTTTTAAACGCCTCCACGTTGCTGCTATCGATCAAGGCAAGTTGCTCATCGCGCAGTTCAACCGTTTTAAACAGCGAACGGTATTCAAAATGCTCTTTCCGCGCATTGTACGCGATGTGGCTCATTTCGATCGAATGACAGCCGGTCAGCAGGCACAAACATCCGGTAAAAATGATAGCAACATACCTCATAAAAGTCGGATTTTCGGGAAACAGCCTGCGGTTAGCGGTTTCTGTTGAAAAAAGCGGATGATACCTACACTGGAGAAACGGCGATATCCGTTCACTTTTTTTGCATAATCAATCAAGTCGCTGTAAAAATAGATTATTTTTTCTCAAAATATCGCCTAAAAATTCAAAACGTTAAGCTATATGAATGATTCTGTCCAGAATGGTATCAGCCGGTAATAGATACAATAGAGGAAGCAGCCAACATAGCCAAAGCATTTCATGGACAAAAAGATAAGGCAGGAGTTGATTGCTTTGGGGCGCAAGTACCATTGAACAAATTTCCACCGTCTATTCCTTAGTTGAGAATAAGTGGCTTTCGGCCTTTTATCACTTCGTTACGATAAAATCATGTCAATTAAATCAATATCTTTGTGTTTTAGGTCATAACAAAAATAGATATGAAGCAGATAAATAGGCTGAAAATACTTCTTGTCGAGAAAAATAAAAGCGGGAAATGGCTTGGCGAACAATTAGGAAAAGACCCTGCCACGATTTCAAGATGGTGTAATAACCATGCTCAACCCTCTGTCGAAACCTTTACCCGCATAGCCGATATATTGGATGTGGACATCAAAGATTTGTTTCATTCTACAAGGAAAATGAAAAAAAAGAACTAAGTTGATATGGAGACTTTACAGATTAGAAGAAAATGACAGATAGAAATAAAGTTGACATAAGAGAAAATGATGTGTTGAGATACGATCGTCAACTATTGACTATTTCCGAAGCCTTGAAATTAGGGCTGAAAGTGGAGATCATATAAAAGTGTTAGATATGAATTTAGAAGAAATACTAAATCAACCGGAAGGCCGCAGATTGGAGTTTAAAGAGGCATTGCCGGAGAACTCTGATTTGTCCAAGACCATTGTGGCGTTTGCTAACGATGCCGGAGGCGATTTGTTTATTGGCGTTGCCGATAATCCACGTGAAGTAGCGGGAGTAGACGAAGGTAAGCTGATGGAAATGGAAGAGAAAATAAGCCATATTATTTTTGACCGTTGCTATCCGGCAATCTTACCGGAAGTTAAGTTTATTAGTCAGGATGATAAGCATTTGATTCAAGTTACCATATTCAGGGGAAGTACTCCGCCATACTATTTGAAAGATAAGGGCAAACTGGAGGGCACTTATATACGTGTTGGTTCAACGAATCGTCTTGCCGATGAAGCCATTATTGCCGAACTGGAGCGTAAAAAACGCAACGTGTCTTTTGATAGTGAGATAGTACCTGATAAAACGACAAAAGAACTAACTATTGAAAGCTTTAAAACCACTTTCCTGGAAAAAACAGGCGAGGAGTTAAATGAGTAGGTATTACTAAAGCTGGAGCTTATTAAGGAATTGCATGGTACGGACTATCCGACCAATGCACTGATTCTATTTTCTGACGATCCGTTGCGGAATGCACTATTTCATTTTGCGAAGGTGGAATGTGCAAGATTCAAGGGCGTAAGTTCCGACGAGTTCATTGACCAAAAGAGTATTACGACAAATATCGCCACACAAGCAGAGGAAGCCTATAAATTTGTGCTTCGTCATATTAATAAAGGTGCGACTGTTGAGGGAGTATATACGGTGTCACGATGGGAATATCCGGTTAAAGCTATTCGTGAAGTGATCCGAAATGCGGTTGTGCACCGGGATTATTCACTCACTGGAAAAGATGTAAAAATAGCTGTTTATGATGATATGGTAGAAATTACAAGCCCGGGACTTCTTCCTCCGTCAATTGATTATGCTGCGATGGAAAGCCGCCAGAGCGATGCTCGAAACAAAGTGATTGCTCCGGTATTCAAACGGCTCGGCATAATCGACCAATGGGGTAACGGCCTAAAATTGATTGCAGACGAATTAAAAGCGTATCCAACCATCGAACTTCGTTGGAAAGAAGTAGGCTTGTCGTTTCAAGTGCAGTTTGTGAAACGTAACTTTATTCCGACAGAAAAAGATGATGTCGGAATAAATGTCGGAATAAATGTCGGAATAAATGTCGGAATAAATGTCGGAATAAATGTCGGAATAAATGTCGGAATAAATGAGCGGTTAATAGGGTTGCTCCGTCAAAACAACCGTTTATCTGCCGAAGAGCTTGCAAATGCATTGGGAATCAGTCCGCGTCAATGTGAACGTATTATTGCAGACCTAAAAATGCAAGGAATAATAGAACGCAAAGGTGCTAAGAAGTCCGGTTATTGGGAAGTATTAAAATAACAGGTATTTGAACTACCTGCCTCAATGATAGGCGTTTTGTATCAATCGATGACACAATTACCAGAATTATTAACCAGAAAACAGAAAAAAGATAAAGTCAAAAATTTACTTCAATCAATGAAGAGAGATGGGACAATCATATTAAACGGTACAGTATGGCGTCTAGAATAGGTCAATACTTAGACGAGACTTAGACGTCTAAATAGACGGTTTTAGACGTTTGATATTCGCATATTGCTGATATATAATTTGTTATACGTATGGAAATTTATAAAAAATAGAAACTACTACTTAATAATACACTCAAGTTTATGACCAAACTCGAAAAGCTCTACAGCACCATCCAGAACCTAAAGGAATTAGGCCTGTAGTTGGGCGAAGACCTGTTAAAGCAGACGAATGAACTGGAACAGGATATCATCAAAAAGGAGATTCTTCCGGTTATCAGCGAGAAGATCGAACCTATAATCGGTCGGATTCAGCGGGAATTGATGTTGGTCGTGGATTAAGTAGAAACTAACGAGATGAAAATCACTGCACAGGAATTGTATAATATGGATAGAATTAATAACTCGATGTTATGTTTCTTTAATAACGACATAATATTAAATATATGTGCTATCTTTACATTTTAAGTAATGACAAAACCACAGTTTTCATAGTATGAGAGAACCAAGTAATGAAATAGTCATTTACCAGAATTCGGAGGGAAACATCAAATTGGATGTTCTGTTGAATGAAGAAACGGTCTGGTTGACACAGGAGCAAATGTCTGAGTTGTTCCAGAGAGACAGGACCGTTATTACCAAGCATATAGCTAATATTTTCGAAGAAGGGGAACTGGTTGAAGAAAGCAATGTGCATTTTTTGCACATTGCAAATTCTGATAAACCTGTAAAGCATTACAACCTCGACGTCATCATCTCCGTCGGCTACCGTGTCAAATCGGTTCAAGGCACTCAGTTCCGCATCTGGGCTACCCAACGCCTGAAGGAGTACATCGTAAAAGGCTTTGCACTCAACGATGACCGGTTCAAGAGCGGCAACTCGATGAATTATTTCAACGAACTGCAGGAACGAATTCGGGAGATTCGCATTTCGGAACGGTTTTTCTATCAGAAGATCAAGGATCAAGGATATTTATACCACGAGCATTGATTACAATCCGAAGGATGAGAAAACGGTTGAATTTTTCAAAGTGATACAGAATAAATTGCTTTGGGCCATCAGCAGTCAAACAGCGGCAGAGTTGATTTACCGGCGGGCGGATGCTGCATTGCCTTTGATGGGGATGCAATCGTTTGATAAGGCAAATACCGTGAGTATCCGTAAGAGTGACGTCGCTGTGGCCAAGAATTATCTGACCGAAGATGAAATGCATTTGCTCGGGTTGTTGGTGGAACAATACCTGGCTTTTGCCGAAACGATGGCGCAACAGCATAAACCAATGTATATGGTGGACTGGATTCAAAAACTGGATGATATTCTGAAACTCAATGGAAGAGAGTTGTTGGCTCATGCCGGTAAGATAAGCCATGAAATGGCGATGTTGCGTTCTGCCTAAGAGTACGGGAAATATCAGGAAGAGAAACGAATTCTTTCGAAAGAGCAAAGCTTTAAAGAGCTGGAAGAGGATGTGAAACATTTGAAAGTGCTAAAAAAAGATGGGTGACATTAAAAAATATTTCACACTAGCATCTCTTAATATATATTAACAAGCATCGAACATCAATTGCAACTGTCCGTCATTCTATATTTATTCGAATATTACTCACTCTACTGCCATTGAAGGTTCTACCGTTACCGAAATTGAGAACCAGCTACAATTTGAGTTTGGCATCATCCCAACAAACATAATAAAGACCGTAAAGCCGAATACATTGAAGCCCTCGTTGCAACTCGTGAAAGCGAAGACCTTGAAGTGTTCCGTCGTTTTATGTTTGAAGAGCCTATTGGTTTAATGAACATTTATTGACATAAACCTGTTTTAAACATCAGCCGGTCTTGTTCGGCCGGCATTCTCCGACAGATCGGATTGGTTGTCCGATGAGCCTCACTGATTCCATTGAGTGGCAATTGGTCTGTCATGCTTCAT
>JAUZOU010000257.1 GCA_030706285.1 Bacteroidota bacterium | reverse complement strand
TTTACATCCATATAATAATAGTATGTACCACACTTGATGTCATAGCCCTTACCTTCTACATCTCGTTGGCCGAAAGAAAAGACAGACCCTTGCTGGCCTTTAACCAATAATAGCTTACCATTCGTACACTGTACAACACCGGCAGTCGTTGTACCCAGTCGATAGGTTTTTTGGCCGTCAACGGTGTTTCCGGTCGGTGTGAAATTTAATGCCATTGCCGCATCGTTGCTGCCGAAAGTCAATGGTTTACCGGTATACGTACCGACGGTAACGTCATCGGCACCTGCAACGATGGAACCACTGCCTGTCTCATTTTTCAAATAGCTGTAAAGCATCGAGGCATCCAGATCGACAGCCACCATAAATGTCTCCTTGGCACGCTGCAGTGCTTGTGTTGCAGCGGCAAAATTGGAATCAACAGATGCCACATTGTTATAGACGGCATTGGCATCATTATATGCCTTCTGATAGGCCAGGTATGCTCCATCATCCGGAGCATTCGGATCTGCATTACGCCAGCAATAACCGCCAAGCAATTGCTCAGCATAGTAAAGTCCATAGTTCAACGCACTCTTTTGAGCACTTTCTGAACCATCGCCCCAGGCATTCTCCTGATTCATCATGGACCAGGCATCATTCAGAGACTTGAAGGTCTTGATCCATTTGATACTGCAGGAAGGAATCTGATTTTGAGCAATAGCCATTGTATCAATTTTCACAATAGCGCCTTCTGCCGTAAAGGTGGTATCATAAGCAACCGTATCACGACGCGCCATGAAGTTGATGTACAGATCACTCAATTTGAGGTTCTGGCGATCCAAAATACGCTTTGATGCCGTAGCCAGCGTCGTGCTTGTATCAGCAATTGAATAATAATTCATCAGAACGATGTATTCAGCTTTTTCATTGCTGGAAGATGGCAGACGGATAAAAACCAAAGACGTATCAGATGTAGCCACTGTCCCGGTATTTCCCTGACGGCTGGCCCATAACACACCATTTGCGGTGATATGATGTTCCGTCATGGCATTCAATCCACCCAATTTAACGGAGTCACGCCCGACATTTAAATTGGTTGGATCGGCACAAATCTTCCAGGGATAGTAATAGACATATGAATAACGTCCGTTGCTGGCCATACCATTCAACCCCAGTCCTGTCTTGTTCGTTTGCAGCCCACGAACACCTGTATAAGGGTTGTACCACCAATGTTCAACGAACATGTTGACATCATCAACCGATTGTCCTTTTGTCAGATTGTTGTTAGGCATGGAGAACTTCATGGCTACAACCGGATAGTTTTTAGTGATTGTCATAATACCATCACCATAATCCTGAACACGTACGGTTGTACGCCAAGCATAACCGCCATTATTAGTCGTGTTGTTAACACCCAGCTGAATGTTGGCGTAATCGTTTCCGTAGGTCAGTGCTGAAGCCCACTTGGCCCATTTTGTCCCATTACTAAGTGTCAGCATTTTCGCCGATTGCAACTGGGCCGGAGACCAGTAGTAAAAGCCGTTAACGCCATGAATGTCACGTGCAAAGCCAACTGAGACCATTAGCCATGCTGCAACAAGTGCAATTAGTCGATTTGTTTTCATAAACATTGATTTAAGTTAATTATAAGTTGTCATTTGCTACTAAAATTTTACTACCGTTGGGGGTATTCTTAAAGACAGGTTCTTTTCTCACAACTTATCTTTTAATACGAACAAGTGTGCTATTTTACCTACCGGAAAAAAAATTCTTCACCTCACATCCTTCAATCATTCATGATTTTTTCACGATCAACGATATATACATGCTTTTTAGGCAAGTTCCTGAGAACAGACTCACGGCTTTCACCGGCCTTCAAGGTACGTACCAAATGGCCGTTCAGATTGTAGACGGCGCCGTTGCGACTAAGTTGTTTGTCGACCCTTGCCTGGGTTATGGCTAATGGGAGCCCGATGAGTTCCGGATAGACAGCGAGCATCTCATCAAACGTATAAAAGTTGATATCGTCTATTTCAGTGTTCTTGTGCTGACTGGCACCATAAGCCAAAAAAGAAAGGCCCTTCAGCGTGTAGTCATCGTAGCCACCTGTGTAACAAGCCTTCAACAGTGGTACGATGCGGCTGCTGGAGGAACTGTCGGCTTTCCAGACCAGGATGGTCTCATCCTTGTCTTTGCCCAGACCGGTGTACGTCCAGGTGGATGCCTGTCCGCCGATACTGCTGCCCGTGATATCCGAATTGCCATCGGTCAGACGGTAAGTCACATTCCGCAACAGAGCATGGTCGAGGTTCTTGCCATGAATCACCAGATAAACCTGGCCAGTTTTCACCTTGTACGCTACTGAAGACATCGACAAGGCAAAGGTGGCGGACGTGGTGCCTGAATACGTGAGTGAGGTAAGCTGTTTGTCACTCTGGTCGGTCAGTAAGCTCCCGGAACCGCTTACTGACGTATAATCACGGGAATTCCATACGTAATCCGGCACATTGGTATCTGCTGCAGCAACCGTTAGTCTAATGTCACTGAGTTGTACCTGATTGCCTTTTCCGTGAATATAAAGGCGCAGGACACTGGCCCCGGCCGGAATACGCAACTGCCCCAAGGTTCTTGTCTCATAACCGGTTGTAGCAGTCAACGCCTTGGTCACCTCGGTACCATTGTCAACGGCCATCCCCATAGAGGTACCTTCACCACTTACGATGGCGGTAACGGATACCTGATAAATAGCTTTGGTGGCATTCGTAACGGTGTAGTTCATCCATTCGCCGTCCTGCATGCCGGTAAGGACATAACCTCCGTTGCCTTCAGCTATCTCAAGGCCGCCTTCCGGACGGTAGTTGCTGTCGGTGCGAATATCTGCATTGTGATACGTATGCCCGTCACCACTCACACTGTTGTTGTAGAAATCGTAGTCGACAGCTTTGATCGTTGCAGGAAGAGCCGGCAAACCAGGAACGAACCGGCGTTCCTCGAAACGGCCACCGTCACCAGCCATCCACACTGTACGGTAATCCAAAAGGCCACCCCAACCCAGGAATTCATAAAAATGGCCAGTATCCTTGTACCCCCGTTCATAGCCTAACGAATCGATCATGATATCATAGGCCCGCTGCATCCATAGAAGACTATCGGGGGAAAGCCCCTGGCATACTTTATAATGCATAAGCATCTGTGTCTGAAGCTGCGCTTTCTCGCCTCTGCTCCAAGACCAGTATTTCTGGCCTGTCGCCGAATTGACAGATTGATTTTCCCAACAAGGATTCACCTTCAAAGACCGCCATCGTCCCGTACGGTCGGTATGGATTTCGAAGTCCCCGTTTTCCACTGTCGGTTCCCATGTTGCTTCATCCTGCCAGTACAACTGATGGGCTATTTCATTATTATACCACGAATAATTGTATTTCCAGGTCCAATTAATGCCTTTAAGCAACCGATCATTATACTGCGTATATACATCATTCCCCTGAGACCAGGCCATATGGGCTATATCTTCAGCCATCACAATACCGCAAACGGCATGGCACTGATCGCGGGAAGATTCTTCCATCTGACCGTTCTCATAGATATAGTATTTCAACTCATCATCATAGCCGTAGTCTTCAACAGAGCCAGTGCCAGATGCCGAGTTGATGTTGAAATAATCAAACCACTGCGTACTGTTGCCGGAATTGCGACTTCCCTGTACCGGAGGCCCTGAAGGATAAGGCAAATCGTATGAATGGTGAGGAAGGCTCAGAAACTTGCGTAAGGCACGGTCATAAATAGTATCATTGTCAAGATAAATGCCCATCGCCATCAGACCACGCAGGGCAAACATGCCCTGATTGCCATGACGGCCGGGGTCACCGTTATAGATATTCCAATAAAAGGTAACGCGATTTAGCGTATCTCCATGTTCGCTGTCCCAATGTGAATAAGGATATCCGGTTTCGGGACAGATGGCCTTGGTCATGTCTACTTTGCTGCTGTAACCCGGATAAACAAGCATATTCTTGAAAGCCTGCTGGTCAGCGGGAGCCCACCCTTCGTAATCGCGCATCAGCTCGGCGGCTTCACAAAGCAGATAAATCTGTCCGTTACCCAATGGTGCCGTTCCGCTGCTGGGGGAATTACGTACATTTTTATACGCATTCAAAAATGAAATTGCTTTGTCGGCATAGGTTTTATCACCGGTGATTTTCCAGATAAGGGCGTATTGAGTAGCACAACGGCCATCGATTCCAATGGTATTGTTGGTACTCGTTATGATAGGATGACCCTCCTTATCCGTCATACCAGCCCAGGTCCGGGCTGTCCGGCCCATCGATGAATAAGTATCCGATTTCAATTGCTGGAAACTGGTGTAAAATGGTTCCTGTCTGGCAGCAACCATCGCTTTCATTCGATCGATATCGGCCTGAGTATAACCGATACCAGGGTGTACAAACGGACGCTGTGCGACTGCCATCAGATTTGACAAACAGACGACTAAAAAAAAGATCTTTCTCATGGCATTCGATGCTCCGCTTAATTATTTCTGATTTTCTCACCATCAACAATATAAATACTTTTTGGAAGGCTCCTAAGAACAGTTTCACGGCTTTCGCCGGCCTTCAAAGTATGCATCAAACGACCGTTCAGATTGTAGACAGCACCATTGCGACGAAGTTGCTTATCTACCCTTACCTGGGTAATGCCCATAGAGGTGCCCGATAGTTCCGGATAGGCAGCGAGTATCTCATCAAAC
>JAUZOU010000256.1 GCA_030706285.1 Bacteroidota bacterium | reverse complement strand
GGCATGAACATCGACGCCTTCGCTCCCCGCCTTTCGTTCTTCTGGGCCATCGGGACGAACCACTTCATGGAAATCGCCAAAATGCGTGCTGCCCGTATGCTGTGGGCCAAGATCGTGAAGCAATTCAACCCGAAAAATCCGAAATCACTGGCGTTGCGTACGCACTGCCAAACTTCAGGCTGGTCTCTGACCGCGCAAGACCCGTACAACAACATCGGACGTACGTGTATCGAAGCCATGGCGGCTGCTCTCGGGCATACCCAGTCTTTGCACACGAATGCGCTGGACGAAGCCATTGCCCTGCCAACCGATTTCTCCGCCCGTATTGCCCGCAACACTCAGATCTATATTCAACAGGAAACCAACATCTGCCGCGAAGTCGATCCTTGGGCCGGTTCGTATTACATCGAATCGCTCACTAAAGAACTGGCTGAAAAAGCTTGGGCATTGATCGAAGAGGTTGAAAACCTAGGCGGTATGGCAAAAGCCATCGAGACAGGCATTCCGAAGATGCGCATCGAGGAAGCTGCCGCCCGCACTCAGGCCAGGATCGATTCTTGCAACCAAACCATCGTCGGTATCAATAAATACAGGCTTGCAGAAGAGGCTCCCATCGATATCCTCGAAATCGACAACACGGCTGTTCGGGAACAACAGGTTCAGCGGTTGAAAGATCTTCGTGCCAACCGCGACGAAGTGGCTGTTCAAAAGGCGCTGGATGCTATCACCAAGTGTGTGGAAACCAAAGAAGGCAATTTGCTGGAACTGGCTGTCGAAGCCGCTCATGTTCGTGCCTCTCTTGGAGAGATTTCCTATGCGTGTGAAAAAATTGCCGGACTTTATAAAGCAGTAATCAGAACCATCTCAGGGGTGTACTCATCAGAAACAAAGAACGACGCAGACTTTCAGAAGGCCTGCTCGCTGGTTGAACAGTTTGCCAAAAAGGAAGGCCGTCAACCTCGTATCATGATTGCTAAAATGGGCCAGGACGGTCACGACCGTGGTGCCAAAGTGGTAGCAACCGGTTATGCCGATTGTGGTTTCGACGTCGATATGGGACCGTTGTTCCAAACTCCTGCCGAATCTGCCAAACAAGCCGTTGAAAACGATGTCAACATTCTGGCTGTTTCTTCGCTGGCTGCCGGTCACAAAACCCTGAGTCCTCAAGTCATCGAAGAACTGAAGAAACTCGGCCGCGAAGACATCGTCGTCATCGCCGGTGGTGTTATCCCGGTTCAAGACTACGACTTCCTCTACAAAGCCGGTGTCGCCGGCATCTTTGGCCCCGGCACCTCCGTCGTCAAAGCCGCCTGCACGATCATGGAAATTTTGCTGGAAGCTTAAATCCGAACGTCGAAGGAAACAGCGTAAGCTGTTTCAATCATAGCTTCTGAAAAAGAAGTGATCTATTGAAGTGAACCCCAAAAGTTTTGTTAGCTTTTGGGGTTTGTTTCTTTTGTGGGAGTGCTTTTTTGTTTCCTTTCCAGCTGGTTTGTTCTGCTATTTTTGTCCAGTGGCACTTTTACTTTCCATCTCCGTCTGGTTTGCCCCGCTCCCTTCGTCCAGCGGCATTTCTAACCTATTACATGTTAGAAACGCCCATTATAAATACACAAAAGATTGCGGCGCAAAGCTCAGGTCAAAGTCGGATAGACTCAATGGCTTTTTGTAAAGTGCGGTATCTCTAACTTTAATGGCATAAGCAATATCTCGATTTAAGAAATAGCTGTCAAAGAAAGACTTCGTAATTCCAGAGTCTTGCTTCGTTTTTTCCCAAAGAGCTTGTGGTTGGGCTTCCAGAATTTCATCAATGGTAAATTCCCCGATCACTTTTTGAACCGGTGAAGAGGCATAAACAACGACAGTGTGTATCTCTTTGTTTTTGAAAATATTTTTCCGGAATTCAAACTTTTTTGAACCATCAAATATTTTATGGGCAAACTGCGGTTTAATCGACAATAAAACTCTCATCACTTCTGGTTTCTTTCAAAATAATATTAAACTGATCTTCACTTATTGGACGAAATCCACGAGGAGCATCATTTACATCCTTCAGAATACCCAGTTCGATCAAACGTTTCATATTGATACGATGTGGAAAAGAGTAAACGTACATAAACCGAACTACAAATGGTCTGGCAAATGTACTATAATTCCACATCTGTTTCAGTTCTTTTTCCGGAAAAACACTACCTTTTCGACAGTGTTTTAAAAAATCATCTTCAGTCTTAATGTTGTAAATAACGCTCTCAACAAGACCTATTGTGGTTATGACGCTCTTATAGTAACCTCCTGTTCTGTAAAATAGTATAAGATCACCTTTATTAGGATGAGGAAGCTTTGCATTCGATATATACACTTTGCTAATACCATTTCGATGTGGAAAATCCTCTACAAATTCTAAAGGAGATTCGTTGTTCAATATCGAATCTGGTAAAAGTTCTGTGTGATACGATTCATAGATAGGCACCATGTATATGCCTTTTTTTCGTGAGATATATGGATAACAATATTCCATTCGATCCATATTAAAACTTGGATTGAAATTTCTGACATAAACCTTTTCGCCCCCTTTAATCCCCCAATAGAAAAATCCCCATTTTTCTAATAATTCGATGAGCCGCAATTGCTCATCTCTGTGGTCAAAAATGGTCACATATATTTCCTCAACTCTGTTTATAAGCGCGTTATCAAATATTACTTTCAAAAAACGCTCACCTAAACGAAAGCCATTATTAATAACCTTGAATGTTCCTATTTTCAATCGTTTTTTTGGTTTGAAGTGAGGCATTACATCGTTGTAATTTTCGTCTTTTCCCTCAACTTTTAGATACAAAAAAGAAAGAAGTTTTCCATTCGACTTGTTCTCAGTCACATAAGCAACTTCGTCGGTCTTCTTTATAAACCAATTTTCAAACCCCGGGTAATCTCCCTTAAGCGATAAGAAAAACTCATCATTCAAGTCGATATACCCAAAGTTCTTTTTTCTAACATTTAATACTTTATAATCAACCAAGTCTGGATGTTCAGAGAAAACCTTTTCGAGAAAAGAATCAATAGTAAAAACCTTCTCCGAGATTCCGAGCTTCTCAGCTTTTGTATGAATTTTTTTATCTTCAGAGATAAGCAAATCGACCCTTTCTGCAAAGACCTCATTTAGCAACTTACTATCAATCAAATCATTTACATTCGTATCAAATTTCTTCGAAACTTCTTTTACCTCGTTTCGTAAGGGAGTAGGTATTTGAATTTGTTCATAACTGTCAAGTTTTGCCATAAAAGAACGAACGGTCTCTTTATTTGGGTTTTTCTGTATTTCTTGTATAGTTGCCGGATGAATACACTTAACGTATTTTGCCCTATCAAGCCATCTAAACAAAATCCCAATATCTTGATTGACGATTTTCCCTGCTTCTCGATGAATAATAATGTTTGTATCAAGTAGTGCTTTCATCTGTTTTCCTTAAATAAAAACTTCTTTATTGGAGGCCAGCAAAATATAATGAATATCAAAAAGATAACAGCGACTGCTGCAGTAATCTCGACGGGCGATTTTTTATACAGTTCAGTGTAACTTAATTCATGTTCAGCTGAAATTCTTGCGGAGGCAATGAAAAAGAGAAAGCCACATAACATATTAAAAAAAATAGCTAATAAGAACTGAGCCATTCCTATTCTTTCTTTCGTATAAATCGAAAAGAAAGAAAAGGATTCTGGATTACTTTTTTTGTTGAATACAACCATTAAATCATCTTTCTTCACCCTCTCATCTTTTATATACTTGGTAAAAGCATCATATTCCAGTAAACGGACATTTCTTAGGGCTGAATTATCGTAAAAAATGATGTCGTAACTATTTGGTAATATATTGAATGAGAAACAGTCTTTGATCTTACACATATTCGCATTATTTAGATCACCAACAAGTTCATCTGGTATATTTCTTCTTTCATTGATTTTAATATCGTAGATGACTGTCGATTTTGCAATCCCATTTTTTCGCGTAGAAATAAATCCACATTCTGGTATAATGCTAAACCGGACATAAACATTCCCTTTATTTCCCTGAAATTGATTATAATGTCTTAGGTCAATCTTAATATGTGCTATTTTAGGTTCATATTCCGTCGTTACTGGCAAAATGGTTAATAAATTTCTACTTCGAAATTCATGAGAAACACCAAGAAGACCACGCCCCTCATCAATATTGCTTGTATTGAGGATTGAATCATTAAAAATAAATCTGCTATTTTCTGGATCTTTCAATTTTTCGTATAGATCCTGAAATTTCGCTTTTTCGGTCAACCAAGGTATATATAGACAGAATTCAATATCATCAAGATGATGAGACTGTTCCATGCTTATTTCAAATCCAAACTCAACCAAAGAACTATTATTGTCGAATTCCCAGATGCAAGTGTGAAACCTCTCAATCTCAAAAGTATCACCGTTTGTTGTATAAACAAAATAAGAGTTCTCCATAGTAACATTATTATATCTGCAAATATATATTATATATACATTTAAAAATAACATTTTAATATATTTATAGAACCATTCCGTTATTTTTCTCAATAGGCACTCTCAAATATCACTTCCACCTCTCTGCACGACACGATATTGAAACTTCCGGTTCTCTTTGGCTAACTGAGCAGGAATGGATTCATAACAAGCGCGTATCTTAATGCTGGTATGGGGTTCGGCATATTTAGCCATATCGGCTATATGTTCATT
>JAUZOU010000255.1 GCA_030706285.1 Bacteroidota bacterium | reverse complement strand
GCCCGATTTCCGGATCACTTTTTCAAACAGTCGTTCACCGTTGGCATCCTGGGTGAGCTGAAAATCCTGGGAACCTTTGTTTGAGGTCAGTGCCAGCAGAATCACCCATTTGCCCGGATAGGAGAGAAACGGTTTGACGCTGTCTTCTCCCATGTACGGAGCTACTGTAACGGCATCGAACTGCAGTTTACTGAAGAAGCTGGAGGCGTACATTTCCGACGTGTTGCCGATATCGCCTCGTTTGGCATCGGCAATGAGAAATTGTTCCGGATGGTTTTCTCGAATGTAGCGGACTGTTTTTTCCAGCGCTTGCCACCCTTTGATGCCGTTGCATTCGTAAAAGGCCAGATTGGGCTTGTAGGCTACGCATAAATCGGCTGTCGCATCGATGATGGCTTTGTTGAAAGCAAAGACCGGATCTTCTTCATCCAACAGGTGTGCCGGAATTTTATGGATGTCTGTATCGAGACCAACGCACAGGAAAGACTGTTTCCGGCAAATCTGTTCATAAAGTTGTTGTTTTGTCATAGGTCGTGTCTCATATTTGTGCCATTTCTGTAAGGAACATGGCAACAGGGTCATAGTCTATTGTTAAAGCTCAGCTGCTTTCAGCCGTTCGGCATTTTCGGCGATGATGAGCTTGTCAATCATTTCCTGAAGGTCACCGTTCATAAACGTGGACAGATTGTAGATCGTGAAATTGATGCGATGGTCAGTGACACGTCCTTGCGGGTAGTTGTAGGTACGGATCTTGGCTGACCGGTCGCCGGTAGACACCATGGTCTTCCGGTGGGCGGCAATTTCATCGATGTATTTCTGATATTCCAGGTTGTAGAGACGGGAACGTAGCACCATCATGGCCTTGGCCTTATTTTTGAGCTGGGATTTTTCATCCTGGTTCTGAACCGTGATGCCGGTCGGGAGGTGCACCAGCCGGACGGCCGAATAAGTCGTGTTGACCGATTGGCCGCCATGACCGGAGGCACAGAAAATATCCACCCGGATGTCAGATTCTTTCAGTTCGATGTCAAATTCATCGGCTTCGGGCAAAACAGCTACGGTCGCGGCTGAGGTGTGGATGCGTCCCTGGGTTTCCGTTGCCGGTACTCGTTGGACGCGGTGGACACCCGATTCGTATTTCAGCGTTCCATACACATTTTCACCTGATACGGTGAAGACGATTTCTTTATAACCGCCTGAACTGCCTTCACTGCTGGAGGAAACTTCGATTTTCCAGCCTTTGTTTTCGCAGTAGCGTACGTACATCCTGAATAAGTCACCGGCAAAAATGGCGGCTTCATCTCCTCCGGTTCCACCTCGGATTTCGACGATGGCGTTTTTGGAGTCTTCCGGATCGGCCGGAATCAGGAGCAATTTGATGGCTTCTTCCTGGATGGGTTGTTGTTTCAATCCTTCTTCCAGTTCTTCTTTGGCCATTTCACGGATTTCTGGATCCGACTCGGTACTGAGCAGTTCCTTCGCATCCTCTATGTTTTTGAGTAATCCTTTAAACGTGCGGCAGGCGGCTAAGATTTTTTCCAGGTCGTGGTATTCTTTGTTCAACTTGACGAACCGTTTCATATCGGCTATCACGGAAGGATCGGTGATCAGCAGGGACACTTCATCAAATCGGTTTTGAATGCCTTCAAGTTTTGCCAGTATGCTATTATCTGCCATAAATCAGTTGTAGATGAAGGTGCCGTACGGGCTTTCGATGGTCAGTTGCTTTTGACCGGCCGTTTCAACCCGCCCGACAATTTTGGCTTCGATGTTCAGACTGTTGGCCAGTTCGATGACCTCGGCTGCTTTTTCTGGTGCCAGATACACTTCCAGTCTGTGTCCCATGTTGAATACCTGGTACATTTCTTTCCATCCGGTGCCGGACTCTTCCTGAATCATGCGGAAGAGAGGAGGAACGGGAAACAAATTATCTTTGATGATGTGCAGGTCTTCGACGAAATGCAATATTTTGGTTTGGGCACCGCCTGAGCAGTGTACCATGCCGTGGATGTCTTTCCGCAGGGCATCCAGCAATTTTTTTACAAATGGAGCGTAGGTCCTGGTAGGCGAGAGCACCAGCTTGCCGGCGTCAATCGGGCTGTCTTCTACGGCATCGGTCAGTTTCCGGCTTCCGGCGTAGATGAGTTCGGAAGGAACGGCCGCGTCAAAACTTTCGGGGTATTTTTCAGCCAGGTATTTGCCAAATACATCGTGACGGGCTGAGGTGAGTCCGTTGCTGCCCATACCGCCGTTGTACGCTTTTTCATAAGTAGCCTGACCGTAAGAGGCCAGGCCGACGATGACATCCCCAGCCTGAATGTGGCCGTTATCGATTACGTCACTGCGTTTCATGCGGCAAGTGACGGTGCTGTCCACGATGATGGTCCGGACCAGGTCTCCGACATCGGCTGTTTCACCGCCTGTGGCATAGACACCGACCCCGAGTTCCCGGAGTTCGGCTAATAATTCATCTGTCCCGTTGATGATGGCGGAAATGACTTCACCCGGAATCAGCAATTTGTTCCGTCCGATCGTGGAGGAAACCAGGATATTGTCGACGGCACCCACGCACAGCAGGTCGTCGATGTTCATGATCAGGGCATCCTGGGCAATGCCTTTCCACACGGACAAGTCTCCGGTCTCTTTCCAGTACAGGTAGGCCAGGGAGGATTTGGTCCCGGCTCCATCGGCATGCATGATGTTGCAATAGTCCGGATCACCGCCGAGTATATCGGGGATGATTTTACAGAAAGCTTTGGGATACAGTCCTTTGTCGATATTTTTGATGGCATTGTGAACGTCTTCCTTCGAAGACGAAACACCTCGCAGTTGGTATCGTTGGTCATTCATAAGTCTAACGCCGTTTGAACTGCAAAGATAGGAAAAATTCGGTTCGGTATAGGACAGCTTCCGGCGATAATCCGTCTCACTTCATTAAAACCAACCGATCCTGGGATGTTTCGAATCCAAAATGATCTGTGGCCGTAATCTTAATGGTATGAATGCCAGGTGTCATCCCGGGCGGTAAGATTGCTTTCCAGCAATGTGGGGAAGGCCTTTTGCGCAACGCTGCCCGGTGGCTGTACAGGGTCGGATAGACCTTTTCTCTGGACAGGGCTGAGATACGGCTGACGTTGGGAGAGACGATCTGGACTTGTTCCATCCGGACTGGCCGTTGGCCGTCGACTTGCATGAACACGGCGGTACTGTCAGATCCGGCAAAAATAGTGGCAATGACGGTATTGGGCCGGATACCGGTGAAGGCTTCCACATGAGTGTCCAAGGTGTCTTGTCCGGATACCCAGATGTCCATTTGTATACTTGGGTCCAGACCAATAGCCTTAAAATGGAGGCGATAGGTGTCTTTGTTGAAGTCCAGCAAGAAATAATTTCTGGGACTTCCACACTGCATCAGGCCTGAGGGATTGCCGGAAGCGTCCCGTTCGCCTGTCCACCAGCTACCGCAGGTAGCGCCGGCTACCAGTTCCGGCACAATGCCATCCGGTCCGTTCAGAAAAAGCCGCTCGACCGTGTGCAGGTGAGCTGATAAGATGAGAACGTGATGGCGGCCTTTCAACAGGCTCAGCAATCGATCCTTGTTGCCGGTATAGCTCAGCGGCACATGCATGGCTACGACGATCCGGCTGTTTTCCGGGACAAGTGCCAGGTCATTGGCTGCAAAGGTTAGTTGATCGTCAGAAAACAAGCCCTCATAGCCTGCTTTTCCCTGGTCAGGAATGTTGTTCAGTATCAAGAAATGGACGCCTCCGTAGTTAAAGGCATAGGAGGTTGATCCTAACAGCTGATTGTATGGCTGTCCGGCCGGTTGAACGGATCTGGTTTTCCGGTCATGGTTCCCGAACACCGTCCAGGAAGGCGAAGGTAGCTGCGACAGCATGTCTTTGACGGTCGGTAGCAGTTCCGGTTTATCATTGACGAGATCGCCCAGAAACAGACAGAAGGCAAGATCCTTCCGGCTCATTAAATCGGGAAAGAGTGTTTGGTCTGTGTAGTTGATTTCTTGTTCGTTGTCAACCTGGACATCACCGATGGCGGCCATACGGAAGGTGGTGTTTTCCGTCACGGTTGTCAACGCAAAATCGATTGTCCTTTTTGGGGGAACGGAATCCAGCGGCTGCTGAAAGGAAAAACGGGTATTTTGAATGGTTCCCTTTGATCCGCTGAACAGGTAGCCGGATGGAAGAATGGGGAAAACGGAGCTTCCGGGTATTGCCGTCAGGACATAAAGCCCCTTCTTGTTTGTCAGTACCAGGTCTTTGCCATTGGAAACCGGAATGTCCGGGAGACCTTTGTCGGAGGCATCATACACACCGTTCTGATTTTTGTCCACGAAAACGATGCCTGAAACGGTCTGTGCGGCTGATTGTGCACAGACAAAAGCCAGTACGGCCGATAACGTCAGTAAGAAATGTTTCATCGAGTTGAATAAAAAGTATAACTCCCAGGGCAAGTCCTGGACCCTGATTTCACCGCAAGTGGCGGGGCATGCTACCCTTAGAAATTATAAAAAGAAGATGTATCAAAAGAAGCTAAACGGGTCATCGCTGGTTGCCGGGCAAATCAATAAACAATCAGTGTTTAATTTGGTAACCAGCGACGTCACCATTTCTTATTTTGATACATCTTTAAACAATGGCAGCTGCCTGCTAAAAAAAGGAAGCCACCGGCAAGGTTGCAGGTCGCTTCCAGTTAAAGGCTATACCGGTCAGTTGGCAGGAGCCGCATACTTATAAGTTGTCAGGCTGCCACCAGTTTTGGAGAAGGTGGCAAAGGCTTC
>JAUZOU010000254.1 GCA_030706285.1 Bacteroidota bacterium | reverse complement strand
CCGACCGGACTATTTGCCAACAAATTGCCAAGGCGCTTAAACCTTGGCTCAATGAGGAAAATTTGTTTATCATCAGTTCGGACTTTTCTCATTACCCCAGTTATGCCGATGCCCAACGAATCGATAGCCGAACCAAAGATGCCATTCTTTCGAACGATCCGGAGAAGTTGCTCAAAACACTTTGGAACAATGCAGAAGCGCGTATTCCAAGACTGGCAACCAGTCTATGTGGTTGGACCTCTGTCCTGACACTCTTGTATATGACCAATCATGAGAAATCATTGTCATACAAAGCCATCAACTACATGAACTCCGGCGATTCCGAGCTCTACGGTGAAAAAGACAGGGTGGTAGGCTACTGGGCCATAGCCGTCACCGAAAAAGTAACCGGCGACATTGAAGAGACGACCTCCGGAACAGCGAACGGAACAGCGAACGGAACAGCCTCGGAAACAATTAACAAAGCCGCTGGCAAAACGGCTGACGAAGAAAAACATCCCACCAGCGAAACTGGTACGGCTGAAGCCCCGTTCAACCTGACTGAGGCGGATAAAGCCCAATTGCTTTCCATCGCACGGGGATCACTGGAAGCCTGTGTCCGGGGTAACACGTTGCCGAAAATTGATGCAACGAACGTTTCGAGGGTATTGAAAACCAATTGTGGTGCGTTTGTCACCTTACACATTCATGGAAATCTACGGGGCTGCATTGGCCGGCTCACCGGCAATCTACCCTTATACAAAATTGTTCAGGAGATGGCCGTAGCTGCCGCCTTGCACGATTACCGGTTCATGCCGGTGTCACCGGATGAACTGAAACAGATTGACATCGAACTCTCCGTGCTTTCGCCGTTGAAAAAAATTGACGATGTCGCTGAAATAGAACTGGGCAAACACGGTGTCCTGATTGAGAAGAACAGACACAGCGGCGTCTTTCTGCCTCAGGTTGCGACTGAAACACATTGGACACTCGACGAATTCCTCGGACATTGTGCCCGTGACAAAGCCGGATTGGAATGGGATGAATGGAAAACGGCCAACCTCTATATTTATACAGCAACGGTTTTCGGAGACAGCTAACAGACCGGCTGACAGCTCATCAGTCCTTCCAGACGCCATTGATACGCTTTCCGCAATAAGGGCAATGTCCTTCTTCCAACTTGTTTGTTACAATAACATAGCCATTTCGTTCGATCAGCAGCTTGTGACAGTTCGGACAAGACGTATGCTCGCCATGAAGGCCCGGTATGTTGCCAATGTAGACGTATTTGATACCCGCTTCCAATGCCAGTTCTTTGGCTTTCAGCAACATTTTTTCAGTTGTTGGCGACGTTTGCAGCAGGCGGTAATTGGGGAAGAACCGGCTGAAATGAAGAGGCGTCTCTTCAAATCCATTGGTAGCCAGCCAATTACACATAGCCGTAATCATCTTTTCATCATCCGATATACCTGGAATCAGCAAATTGGTAATTTCCAACCAGATGCCTTGTTCCCCGAGAGTCTTCAACGTGTCAAGCACTGGTTGCAGCCGGCCTCCCGTCACCTTCCGGTAGATGACGTCATCAAAGCATTTCAAATCGATGTTGGCAGCATCCAGAAACGGACAAAGTTCCAGTAAGGGTTGTTTATTGATGTAGCCGTTTGAGACCATAACTGTCTTCAGCCCTTTTTCGTAGGCCAGCTTCGCCGTGTCAAGCATATATTCGTAATAGACAGTTGGTTCGGTATAAGTAAAGGCAATGCTGTCGACACGACGCAACAGAACCTGGTCGATCACATCTGCCGGCATCAGGTTATAGTTGGTCAATGCTGCCGGAGACACCTGTGAGATTTCCCAGTTCTGACAATTCAGGCAACTGAAATTGCATCCGGCTGTCGCCATGGAAAAGATGCCGGTCCCCGGAAAAAAGTGAAACAAAGGCTTTTTTTCGATGGGGTCTATACTGATCGAACAAGGATTTCCGTAAGCCAACGTAACCAATTGACCATCCCTGTTTTCCCTGGCCCGGCATAGACCTAGTTTCCCGTCGCGCAGGAGACATTGATGCGGACACAACTGACAACGGACGACCTTACCAGACAATTGTTCCTGATAAAGTGCCCTATGATCCGTTTCAAGATTGTCAGCCTTTGACATTGTCAATCATTTTACTGTTACAACTTACTGATCTTAAGCACCAACTGACGATTAACGGCGCCAGTCACAGTGAACCGGCAAACATAGATGCCAGGCTTCAATGCCGAGCCATCAAAGACGATGGAGTGATGGCCGGCCTGCTGATTCTCGTTAACGACGGCAGCCACTTCTCGTCCGGACAGGTCAAATACAGTCAAACAGATATGCCCGGCCTTGGGCATCGTATAACTGAACGTAGTTTGACCGGTAAATGGGTTCGGATCATTTCGTACAGTAATGGCAGACCAAGCACGATCGATCTTTGACAGGCCATCAGCTGATACGTTGACATAAAATATCCGTTCATTCAAGGCACTCCAACTGCTGTCACAAAAGGTTCTGGTCATCACATGAACCGGATTTTCAAGTTCCCATCCGGTTGTATAACGTATGGCAGAAACAGTCGGTTCACCGGTTCCATCTTTTGACCAGGAAACCGGATCCGTTCCGTTCAGCGTGTAATAGATCAGGCCAGAAGCCGACAAGGAAACTATATCATGATCTGCAATCGTATCGGAGACCGCTTCCTGATCATTAATCAGAATGGCCGGAGCATCGACTCGTGGAAACAGGCCGGCGCTTCTCAGTTGTGTAATGAAAGTGGCCGTCCGGTTCGGAAAATAAGTTTCCAGCATGTCTTTTCTCAAGGCATCATACTGGACATCTTTCCGGTACAGCTCACCTGCCGTCTGATAGCGATGCACATCCCGGCGATAATCACCCCATCTGGCTGATTCGGCATACAAAGCATCGTCAATAACATCGGCCAATCCTTTCCAGGTTTCTGCAGCACCTTCTGGGGACAAACTGCCATGATTGAAACAATGTTTCTGAACACGGTCAGCATACCGGCGACAGAACAGGGCATTCTTTTTCAATTGCTGAAACAGATAGCTGGGGCAACTTTTATTGTTCTCCGACAACACATTCCCGTCCACCGTCTCCATGATCCTTTCAGAATCCCAGCAAAGAAACCTGAACCCTTTTCCCGGATAGACCCTGTTTCGTAAGGCAATCCAGTTGTGATGGTCCCAGTCGGTATTGCTGCCGTACTGGTTGATCAGCATGTAGTCGATGAAATTATCCACATCCAGCAGGCATTCGTAGGCAGTATTGGTCGTCCCATCCGCATTTTTACCCTGAAGACGCTGATAAACGGCCGGATCAGCTGCGCCAGCTACGGTTGAAATGAGCTTGTTCCAAGCTGCCAACGTTCCATCAGAAGCAATGATCGCCTGTTTGGTGTCTTCAACCTTGATGACATCGTACTCTGACTTTTTTCCACCTAGATAGGTAGCGCAGAAATCGTCGTCAATCCGTTCAGTCGGATTGTAAAGTCCCCAATACAGGCCATTAAGGAATAAATGAGCATATTGGGTATTGGCCGAGAGTTGCCCCATTCGCTTTTGAGTACGTTTGGCCCAGGCATCGCGCGTATAAATACCCCTGCTCCGTTCGAGGGCTGTCTGATGAAGCCAGGTATTGCCGAATCCGGCACGCAGAATGAATGAATTAATCTGTTGCGCTTCCGATTTTCCGAATAGCGGATAGTCCAGTTTGGAGGGGCCGTACTCTGATTGAAAATCGATCCTGAACGAATGTTTCGGACATTTTTCCGGCAAACGGCTGTGCCCTCCATGCAATTGGAGGCCACAATCAGCCTGCAGGGAAATAGTGTCCCGTTCAAAAAAATATTCGAAGGAAGCAGGACGTTCCCAGCCATTACCGGCTCCGCCTGTCGGAGGCCCAGTATAAATATAGATGCCCCCTGTGAGCGAATCTTCAACCTGGTTAAACAGGTTTTTCTTGTCGGTCACCACCGATACGACCGGCAATTCGTTAAAACAGGCTCTCACATGAGCAGCAAATCCAGCTTCTTTAAGCAATTCGGCATCCATTTCGTAATCAGCGATGGCTGTTCCGGAAATCGTGGCATAAGGTCCCCAGGTGGCAGGATAACCGGCCGGTGTATTGGATTGTTTGAGTATGTCATTGACAAACAAGTACGTGCGAGTGGTGACCGGACTGTCTGCCAGACCGTTCTGCACGGAAGGCCCCTTTACGGCAACTGCCCTGACCACAGTCGTCCCGGTAATATTGACGCCATCCTGATACAACGTACCATTTACGGCCGACGGCACACTCCCGTCAGTTGTATAATAAATGGCCGTCTCAGGAGACGAACAAGTTATCTTCAGGCTAAAGTACCGGTTATACAAACCATGATCCTGGCTGAAGTTGGGTGCAGAATAGTGGGTAACAGTTTCTCCAAGGCTGAGTACAACCGCTTGGTTGTTATCGGTAAAAGCAGTTTTCGCTGCCAGACAAGGGAACATAAAACCAAGCAGTACCACCATCGAAATGGGCCATCGTATTTTCATAAGCACTAAAAAAACAGATAAAACCATGGCAGACTATTCAGAACAAACAGCTGACGCACTTATTGCTACGATCAAAGATAGATCGAATTTCAACCATTTACAAATTTCGTATTTTCCCTTTTCCTGACAAATTGTACCTTTACGCGACTTTTACCGAAAAATGAGCGAAACCATCATATTGACATTAACAACACACCCTTCCTGGGGCTATATACTTCAACCTGTGGTTGTAGCCAAAGAAGATG
>JAUZOU010000253.1 GCA_030706285.1 Bacteroidota bacterium | reverse complement strand
CTCGTCAATGTCTATACGAAGCTTCTGACCGGCATAAAGATCTTTCGCTTCACGTATCAATATCTGCGCAAAATCCTGATAGATACGCCAATCCTTCTTTTCATTCGCTTCTGCAATCGTGGACCTTGGCATTACTTTGAGTTCAGACTTGTACAGGTCCTGAGTGCAAAGGTTGAGTGTGGTCTCAATATCTCTCAGACCGGAACGGTCAGTAAACTGAGCGAAACTCATTACCATGAACTGGTCACGGCAATTGAACTTGATGGAGTGCCTGTCGCCCTTGTAATGGTCGACACACTTCTTGAACTCATATTCGTTGACAAGAGACATAATTTGCGCGAAGATTGTTTTTCCTGTATTCATGGCCTGCGGAGAGCGGCTTAAATGCCGATTCGCAAAACTATGATTTCTAATCGAAAAATATTTTTTTAACTTTGTAACTTGTTGTAATTTAATTTACTAAACCGCTTTTTTGGCTTTATGAGATTAGAGATTTCCTGGAATGTAGTGTTAAAACAACGAAAAAATAGCATTGAATATGGCAAATAGGATAAGGATGATGATGCTCTGCTGTATGTTGATTTTGATGTACGGCTGCGATAAGTTGCTTGAAGATGAACCTTTTTCTTTGAAAAAAGGAGATTATAATGGCTATGAAATTAAAACGGCTGGTTATTTCTATAAATATATGGATAAGGTTGATTCATATAGCATTATTGTATTTTATAAAAATGGCGTTGTACATAATCAATTTTCTGTCGACTCTTTGGATGAGTTTGAAAATCAGATAAAATCAGGTAATTACACAAGTGATTACAAATGGAGTTGGGGTCTATTTACGGTAGATCCGACAGGAATCAGGGTTGAGAATCTTTTAGGCATGGGGGGATTACATTTTATAGCCTATACAGATTACGGAAACATAATAAATGATACGACCATCCATTTTTATAAACACAAAGAATCGTGGTCGGATGTTTCAGAAGCTATGGATGATACGTTCCATTTTAAAGTGCTTAGTCCGAAACCAGACAGCATCAATAATTATTTACCATAAAACGACTATATTAGCTGCGAAAATGGCCTGGCCGCAGCTAGTTCTTTTTGCGACCAGTTTTGGGCTTCCCTGAGGCTTGTTATTTCCCGAAGTCAATGATGTCGTGAATGGTAATGAGTCCGACAATGATGTCACCGTTGACAGCATCGGTGACGGCGATGGAAGTGATCTTATTGGTCGTCATCATTTTTAGGGCATCGTCAATTTGAGCTTTCCGTGAGATCTTTTTAAATCCGCGGGTCATAAAATCGACGGCACGTTTGCTGACAATGTCGTCATATTGCTGGACCGCCCGGCGAATGTCACCATCGGTGATGATGCCTGTCATCACACCTTGTTCGTTGACGACCATGCTCATGCCTTTCCGGCGGTCGCTGACGATATAAATAACATCTTTGAACAGATCTGTTTCCTTGACGACGGGGATTTCCTGGCTCATCAGATCTTCGACGCGAGTCAGTAACCTGCGTCCGAGGGCTCCTCCTGGATGGTACAAGGCGTAGTTTTCAGCCTTGAACCCTCGCTTTTTCATCAGGCAAATGGTTAGAGCATCGCCCATGACCAGTGTGGCTGTTGTAGAAGAGGTAGGGGCCAGATTAAGCGGGCAGGCTTCCGCTCTGATGCCGATATTCAACAACAAATCAGCTTCTTTGGCTAAAGGAGATTCAGGATTGCCGGTCATGGCAACGAGGTGGGTGCCGATTTTGCGTAAAGGCGGCAGGATATTGGTGATTTCGATGGTGCTGCCGCTGTTGGAAATGGCAATGACGACATCACCTTGGCAAACCATCCCCAAATCTCCATGAACGGCGTCTGTTGCATTCATAAAGATGGCAGGAGTACCGGTCGAAGCCAGTGATGCTGCGATTTTCTTGCCGATCAGGCCGGTTTTGCCGATGCCGGTGACCACTACTTTTCCTGTGCAATTGTAAATCAGGTTGACGACTTCGTCGATTTCCGGGCCAATCGAATGGCTGACCCACATAAGTTCGCCGATTTCTTGGTCGAAAACCTCTCGGCTTATTTGTGCAAAATCCATGATCTATTTCGTATATGATTGGTTAACGATGACAAAACGTGTCATGATCGTTTAACCAGATTGTCAAATTCGATGGCCTCTTTCAGCAGCTCCTTAACCGTATCCAGGCGTAATTGATTCGGCCCGTCGGAAATAGCGTTGTCCGGATCCGGATGTACTTCCAGAAATAATCCGTCAACTCCCACAGCCAGGGCCGCGCGGACCAACGGTGGAACCATCTCACGGTTGCCCCCGGTGAAAGTGCCCTGACCGCCGGGTTTCTGTACGGAATGAGTCGCATCGAAAACTACCGGGTACCCATACGAACGCATTTCAACCAGTCCGGTCATATCGACCACCAGATTGTTGTAGCCAAAGCTGCTTCCCCGTTCGCATAACAACAGCTGCGTATTGCCTGCCTCCTGCATCTTACCGATGACGTTTCGCATATCCCAGGGTGCCATAAACTGGCCTTTCTTGACATTAATGACTTTTCCGGTGTTGGCGGCGGCAACCAGCAAATCGGTCTGGCGGGACAAAAAGGCAGGAATCTGCAGTATGTCAGCCACTTCAGCCACCGGGGCACATTGCCAGGTTTCGTGTACATCTGTTATGATGGGTAGCTCCAGTTCGTTCTTGACTTTTTGAAGGATTTCCAACCCTTTATCCATTCCAACACCTCTTGATGAATGGATGGACGAGCGGTTGGCTTTATCAAACGACGACTTGAATACCAATGGAATGCCGAGTTCGCTGCAGATTTGTTTGAGCGTTTCGGCTGTGTTCATGGTGATGGCTTCTGTTTCGATGGCGCAGGGACCTGCGATCAGGACGAAGCGTTCTTTACCGCCAATGACAAGTTTGTTGGCAATTTTTATTCGACAAACCTCATTCATGACTATTCTGTTTATACCGACCCTATGCTGAAAGCCAGTCATTCGAAAGGCAAAGATATCTTTTCCTATTGGAAAATTGTCTACCTTTGTTTCAAAATCCAGTATTTAATGTATGAAACGGGCATCAGGTATCGTCAAAGCCGGTTGACGAACAACTTGCCCGTCGCATACCATCCAACATAAAAAAGATACACGTATGACGAACCGACTGAGAGACCTTTTGTCTGAACGAATATTAGTGCTTGATGGAGCTACTGGAACAATGATCCAGACGTTCGGCCTCCATGAAGCTGATTTTCGTGGTGAACGCTTTTCGGATGCCAAACGCAACCTGAAAGGCAACAACGATTTGCTGTGTTTGACCAGGCCTGATATCATCTCGGAAATTCATGAAGCCTATCTGAAGGCAGGGGCTGACATCATTGAAACCAACACGTTCAATGCCAATGCGATTTCACTCGCCGATTATGATATGGGGACGCTCGTCTACGAGATCAATGTTAAAGCAGCCAGACTGGCCCGTGAAGCGGCTGACCACTGTACAGCCGGACATCCGGAAAAGCCTCGTTTTGTAGCCGGTTCGATGGGACCGACCAATAAAACGGCTTCCATGTCTGCCGATGTCAGTGATCCCGGGTCCAGATCGGTAACATTTGATGAACTGGTGGATGCCTATCGGGAACAAGTGCGTGGTTTAAGGGATGGAGGCGTCGATGTGCTATTGGTAGAAACCGTGTTTGACACCCTTAATGCCAAAGCTGCCCTGTTTGCGATTCAGGCTGAAGAAGAACACTCTGGCGTCAAGTTACCTGTTATGGTTTCTGTGACAGTTGCCGATATCAGCGGACGGACACTATCCGGGCAGACGATCCTGGCATTTTTGGCATCCATCTCACACGTCGATTTGTTGAGTTGTGGCTTGAACTGTGGATTTGGCGCCTCACAAATGAAGCCCTATCTGGAAGAACTGGCTGCCAATGCCCCGTTTTATATCAGTCTGCATCCTAATGCCGGGTTACCAAACCAATTCGGCGAATACGACGAGACACCGGACACCATGGCAAGTACCCTTGCCGGTTACATGCAAAAAGGACTGGTCAACATTGTCGGTGGGTGCTGCGGAACAAGACCACCGCATATTGCCGCTATTGCTGCTGTTGTGAGAGATTACAAGCCAAGGGTACTTCCAAAACCAACGCATCTCACTGTTTTGAGCGGGCTTGAACCGTTGGTGATCGACCCGAAGCGGAATTTTGTGAACATCGGTGAACGCACCAATGTTGCCGGCTCCCGGAAGTTTGCCCGGCTCATGAAGGAGGAAAAATTCGATGAGGCGCTGTCTATAGCCAGAACACAGGTAGAGAACGGCGCTCAGTTGATCGATGTTTGTATGGATGACGCCATGCTGGATGCACAACCCTGTATGGTGCATTTCCTGAACCTCGTGGCCTCTGAACCGGATATCTCAAGAGTGCCCATCATGGTCGATTCCTCAAACTGGGAGGTGCTGGAAGCCGGACTGAAATGCATTCAAGGGAAAGCGGTTGTCAATTCCATCAGTCTGAAAGAAGGGGAAGAGGCGTTTCTCCACAAAGCGAAGCTTGTGCACCGGTATGGTGCGGCCGTGGTTGTCATGCTGTTTGACGAAAAAGGCCAGGCCGATACACTGGAACGGAAAATCACGGTGGCCCAACGATCGTATGACTTGTTGACAAGCCATGGCTTTCCTCCGGAAGACATTATATTCGACCCCAATGTCCTGGCAATTGCAACGGGCATTAGTGAGCACGATGCGTATGCGGTTAATTTTATAGACGCGTGCAGCTGGATTAAACAGCATTTGCCG
>JAUZOU010000252.1 GCA_030706285.1 Bacteroidota bacterium | reverse complement strand
TTCCAGTTCTATATAGACCATACGCCTGTGAATACCTGTTCCAAGCGGAATGGTCATGGACAAAGCCGCTTTGACTCCTGGCTTTGACTTGACGCACACTGTGTGTCCCATACTCATTCCAGGACCGAAATTGGTATAAGTGATGCCTTTTGGTACACTGGCTTCCATTAAAGCCCGTACGATGGAATCACTTCCAGGATCCCAACCTGCCGCAATGATGGCAACAGCTTTGTTTTCTTTAGCCACTGTATCGAGTTCACGACGCAGGTCATAAATGCGTCCGTGAATGTCAAAACTGTCAACTGTATTGATCCCCAGGGCCAGTATTTCTTTGGCGTATTCGGGAACACTACGTGTCGGGGCACAAAGGAGTGCGACCTGCACGTTGGTTAATTCCTTAATGTCGGTGGCAACTGGAATGTCTGCCAGTTCGGGCGGTGTTTTACTTTCAAGTGAGCGGCGTACAATTCCGGCTATTTCGAAATCAGGCGATGCCTGTAAGGCTTCCAAGGCATATTTGCCAATATTGCCATATCCAACGATGGCTGCTCGAATTTTTTTCATGATTATGTATATTTGGGTTTAATCGTATCGGCTGATGGTTGAACCTTTAAAATGATGGTACTACTTACTGGGTGGGTAACTCATTTTCATTAAAAATACGTTTATCTGTCTGTTGGTCGGTCCTGTAGAATTGAATGGCACTGTCGTTGATTTTCGGATGTTGTTTATCAAGTAACCTGATTATTTCTGCTCCGGCCAGCAACGCTGGTCCGTAACCATGTGCCGCAGCGGATCTGACAGACCTGTAGTTATAATAAGCTGGATCAAATCCCATCCCTGTACCGACGCAGGTGCCTTTTACCAGCCCGGTGGAGGTGATCCTTGTTGAAAGAGCATTCCAACCAAGCAACGCAACAGGACCGTAGGGCATCGGCTCTATCCATCCTTCATTGATCGCATGTGCGATACAATAGGTAAAAATTGCCGTGCAGGAGGTTTCAAGGTAAGAATCGTTTCTATCCAACAATTGATGCCAGAAACCCGTACCGGACTGTAAGGTAGCCAGTCCTGCCAGGTGTGCCTTCAATAGCGACAAAACACTTGCCCGGTAAGGGCTGCTTTCGGGCAGCACATCCAGCACGTCGCACATTGTCAGGATAGCCCAGCCATTTGCACGTCCCCAGAAAAAAGAAGGGTGAGGTTCCATGCCTTGAACCCATCCATGCCGGAACAGCCCTTTTTCAGGGACGAACATTTTATCCCGGAACAGAAGGATTTGTCTGGCTGCCTCTTCAACATATGTCCCGTTCTTTGTATATTTTGAATATTGGGCCAAAGCTGGCAAACTCATGTACATGTCATCAAGCCATACTGAGTTATGAAATGGGCGGTTTCTGGCAAACGTTCCGTCATTGAGTCTGAACTGTTTATGCAAAATATAGTCCATATAATTGTCTATAAGCTGACGGTAGGCTGTTTCTTTCCCATATTTCATAGCTGTCCTGATCATGGCTGCACAGATGGATCCTGCGTCGTCAAGAGCAGCAGGCGTCAGGACTTGTTTCATTTGTTCATCAATTGACTGCCCGTGCTTCAGTCTGTTTTTAAAACCAGGAGCAACGGCGACCAAAAAATCAAATCGTTGCAGGACATACCTGCTGTATGCTGTATCATGCGTCATATCAGCTACGTTCAGCATACCAGTATAGGTCACCCCCCATTCATAGGAGGCTAACCTGAATTTACCACGAGCCAGCCGGCTGTGCGCATCAATTTGTTCAAATTTGGAATTCGAAGTCAGAAAAAAGCGTTTTTGCAATCTTGGATACGTTGATTTTTCAAGGTACGAGCGTATCCGGTCTGTTTTAGCCTTAACGGCCTCTGGCTTAACGATCCCGTATGGAACCGGATAGTGTGGTTTCAGTAAATGTAAAGGGGTGGAGGTATCGTTTGCTCCAGCTACTTGACCGATCGTTACAGTGATCAGGATCAATGTCAGTACACAGGCAACCGTCCGCTTTTTCATGATAAAGAAAGGTGTTTCTTGCAAATATAGGATTTTATACCTTATCACACAATCCTTAACTGGTACCATCAGGTTTATAAAGAAAAGAACAAGGCATAAAAAAACTCCTTTGACGAATGCCGAAGGAGTTTTTTATAAGATATAGAAAGATCATTATGCCGTCTGACTGGTACGTTTGGATGAAGCCTTTTTAGATCCGGACGGTTCATTTGAATCTGTCCCTTTTTCTTTATTCAGTAAAAAGCGTTTGATCTTCATCGTCGCAGTCTTTTCAAAGGGAACTTCTCTAAGTTCCACATCAGAAAGTTGTGAATATCTTCCGACTGATTGGTTGACCTTTTCTTTCAGCTCCTTGAGGTAATTTTCCATTCGTTTTTTTAATTCTTCCTGGTAATTGTGAGCCGATTCTTTCAGTTCCTGATAACGCGCTTTGAAACCTTCTTCATTCAGGTAGACGCTGGCTACCAGCCGTCCCTTATCCTGATATACAACAGATTCCACAACATTATCCATCTCATTGATTATAGCTTCAATTTCTTCAGGATAGATGTTTTCACCGCTCGAACCCAGTATCATGTTCTTGCTGCGGCCTTTAAGCGTTACATTTCCATGTTTGTCCATGATCCCGAGGTCACCAGTCTGGAACCATCCATCTTGGCTAAGTACTTTTGCTGTAGTTTCAGGATCTTTAAAATAACCTTTCATGACATTGCGGCCCCGGAATGTCAGTTCTCCTTCACCTGTGGCAGGATTGATACCCGACAGTTTGCATTCGATGCCTTGCATGGGCGGACCGACAGATCTGAATTTCGTTTTGCCTACCGGAAGACCGCATACCATTGGAGCGGTTTCTGTCAAACCATAACCGCAGGAATATGGAAACCGGCCATCTCTGAGGAACCGTTCCACTTCCGATGCAACAGCGGCTCCACCGATACCGAAAAATTTAAGTCTTCCACCGAATACACGATAAAGCTTTTTGCAGGCCAATCTGTGCAAGATAATCTGGAAAGGACGAATCTTGTACATCAATCGCATGAAGGCTGTTTTGACGAATTTTGGTTTGACGCCGACCTTATAGATTTTTTCAATGATAAGTGGAACCGTCAGCATCATTGTCGGACGGTATTTTTTCATCAATGGCATCAACACATTAGCTGTAGGCGCTTTACTGATATAGTGAGTGGTAGCTCCCATCATGGTTCCGAGCACAAGTCCAAGAGTGCATTCATAGGTGTGAGCCAGCGGAAGTACGGATAAATACACATCGTTTTCCGTAACCGGGTGAAGTGTCGTACACATGATGGCATCCCATACAATGTTGTCATTGGTCAGCATCACACCTTTGGAACGCCCGGTAGTACCAGACGTATAGATGATACAAGCCAGATCTTCCTCAAGTACAGACTCCGGTGTCCAATTCAGGGCTTCCTGTTCATGTTGTTTCCAATAGTCATCAACCAGTTCTCCGGTTTGCTGATTATGGAAATCATTCATAATGATAATCAGCCCATTGAACGAAATTTTATCCTTTATTTTGGCATAGACTTTAGTTGAAACGATCAAAGCTTTAGCTTCAGAGTGTTCCAGCACCGATGAAATTTCTATTGGCGAGAAATCTACCAGCACAGGCACAATCACAGCTCCCATCGATCCACAGGCAAAATAAGCTATTCCCCAGTTAGGCATATTTTCACCTATGATAGAAACCTTATCTTGTTTGTTGATGCCGTGACAGGCCAGATAATAACTCAGTTCTTGAGCTTTCTGACCAAAATTCGTGTAAGTGACGATGACATCATCGCCATATGTATAGGCTACTTTATCTCTGTATCTGGAAACACTGTTTTCAAGAACTGCCTGTAGTGTATTGGATAGAGGTTTAGTCATGTATACTACATAATGAATTCGGTACAAAGGTACGCTTTTTTTATGATGCTTAGACGGTTCTGCCATAGTCTGTCAATAAAAAAACATGATTTTAGTTATTCTTGACAAATGGATGTCCTTTGATTTTCTTTATGCTATCTATCTTATTGACAGTCAGATTATAGGAACTGTATTTGAAAAAAACTAAAATTATACAGGCGTTTTATTAAAAAACTTGTTTGTAAGTAGATAAATTTCTATTTTTGCAGAAACAAATAAAAACTGTATATGACAGTCTTGTTCCACCATCTTCTTCACCATCATTACGCTGGACGATAAACGGTTGGCTGGAATATTTTTTATTTTTTTCTGAGAGTTGGCTTACCGTTATGGATGTGGTAAGCCTTTTTTGTTATTTATACATTACTAATACAGACATCATGTTACGCATTGCTGTTCAATCAAAAGGTCGCCTGAACGAAGACACTATGCTTTTACTGCAGGAAGCAGGTATTAAATTAGTTTCAGACAAGCGCACGCTCCTGGTTCCATCAAAGAACTTTCCACTTGAGATTCTCTTTTTAAGAGATGACGATATCCCTCAGTCTGTTGCTACAGGGGTTGCCGATGTCGGAGTCGTCGGTGAAAATGAATTTTGTGAGAAAAAGGAAAATGCTGTCATTGTAAAGCGGCTCGGTTTCAGCAAATGCCGGTTGTCCATTGCCATTCCAAAAAACATCGATTATTCTGGCGCAGCTTGGTTAAACGGTAAAAAAATAGCCACATCTTATCCGGTCATCCTGACTGATTTTTTGGATTCCAGAGGCATCAAAGCTGAGATACATACGATTCAGGGATCTGTTGAGATAGCACCAGGTATTGGATTGGCAGACTGTATCTTTGATATTGTCAGTTCAGGATCTAC
>JAUZOU010000251.1 GCA_030706285.1 Bacteroidota bacterium | reverse complement strand
GCATTGGAAAGTACATTCGCTTTTGCGTTGAATGAACTATTCAATTGTGGCATCGACAAGTTTGAACTGGCAAAAATCGGACAGGCTACCGAACATCATTATTGCGGTGTCAACTGTGGCATCATGGATCAATTTGCTTCTGTGTTTGGAAAAGCCGGAAGCCTGATCCGCCTTGACTGCCGCTCCCTCGAATACAAGTACTACCCATTCCATCCGAAAGGCTACAAACTGGTGTTGCTTGATACGGTGGTTAAACATGAACTGGCTTCTTCTGCCTACAACAAACGCCGTCAATCTTGCGAAACTGCTTGTGCTGCCATCCGTAAAAACCATCCTGAAGTAGAATTTCTACGAGATGCGTCCATGGATATGCTGAATGAAGTCAAAGCTGTAATTTCGGAAGAAGATTACATGCGTGCCGAATACGTGATCGGTGAAGTACAACGGGTGCTTGACGTATGCGATGCCTTGGAAAAAGACGATTATGAAACCGTTGGTCAGAAAATGTATGAAACCCATTACGGTATGAGCAAGTTGTATGAAGTCAGTTGTGAAGAACTTGACTTCCTGAACGACTGTGCCAAGAAAAATGGCGTGACCGGTTCACGTGTTATGGGGGGCGGTTTTGGTGGCTGTACTATCAACTTGGTGAAGGATGAATTGTATGATTCATTTATTGCAGACGCCAAAGAATCTTACAAAGCAAAATTCGGCAAGTACCCAAAAGTATACGATGTCGTCATCAGCGACGGCTCGAGAAAACTTGCCTGATGGCATTCCTTGCCGATTGAATAAAGGGAAAATATGGAATCAGACAATTCTGTATTTTCCCTTTATTATAAAATAGTTCAAATGTTGATTAATGTGTTGTACAACATGTTATTTTTTTAATCGGTTCATAATAATAAGTGTTACATTTACACCAATATTTAGTCGGAATCCGTTTTTCAGTGATGAAAAAACGGGATAGGATAACGTTGATATAATTAATTGTAAATTAGTATGAATTGGTATTCAAAAGAATTTGTTTGGCTCGACTGGGTGATCATCATAGTTGGGATTCTGGCCATAGCGTGGGCCTTATGGCATTCGATTCAAAAAAGTAAACGTGCGCAACATGGTGCCGACAGCCAAGATTTCCTGTTCGGTAAAGGCGAGCCGTGGTATATCATCGGTGCGGCTATTTTTGCTGCAAATATCGGCTCGGAACACTTGGTAGGGCTTGCCGGTACGGGCGCAAGGGCGGGCGTAGGTATGGCACATTGGGAAATGCAAGGCTGGATGATTCTAATCCTTGGGTGGCTCTTTGTTCCCTTTTATCAACTTATGAACAATAAATTGGGGAAAATCATCACGATGCCTGACTTCCTCAAAAATCGTTACACACCTGCTACGGGTTCGTGGCTGTCTATCATTACTCTTGTCGCATACGTGCTGACCAAAGTGAGTGTGACAGCCTTTACCGGTGGGATCTTTCTGGAAAGCCTTCTTGGATTGCCATTCTGGTACGGAGCTATCGGCTTGATCGTCTTAACGGGTATCTTTACCGTTATTGGAGGAATGAAGGGAGTCATGACCTTGTCGGCCATCCAGACACCTATCCTTATCATTGGCTCATTTCTGGTGCTATTTCTTGGATTGGCAGCGCTAGGCGGCGGCGACATCGGTCATGGCTGGACTGCCATGATTGATTATTCAAAATCGCTGAGCGTTGGAGCTGACGGTGTTGCATACGGTACCAACCACATGTTCCACTTTGAGACGGGCGACCCGATGTATGACGAATACCCTGGCTTTTGGGTGTTTATCGGAGCGTCAATCATTGGTCTTTGGTATTGGGCTACTGACCAGCACATCGTTCAACGTGTGCTCGGACAACAAAAAGGCGAGCCTAGCGATGCCGTTATGAAGCGTGCGCGCAGAGGCACCATCGCTGCCGGTTATTTCAAACTTTTACCCGTATTCATGTTCCTGATTCCAGGTATGATAGCAGCTGCGTTGGCGGCACGTCCCGAAAGTGGTTTCACGTTGGACAACCCTGACATGGCTTTTGGCTCTATGGTTAAATTTGTTTTGCCGGCCGGAGTGAAAGGTATTGTGACCATTGGCTTCATCTCGGCATTGGTTACTTCTTTGGCGGCTTTCTTCAACTCTTGTGCGACGTTGTTTACAGAAGACTTTTATAAGCCGATGTTCAAAGGCAGAACTGAGGAAAGATATGTTTTGGTTGGCCGTATTGCAACTGTTGTTGTCGTATTGCTTGGTATTGCCTGGATTCCTGTTATGATGAGTCTTGGCAGCCTTTACTCCTATTTGCAGGGCATTCAATCTCTGCTTGCTCCAGCCATGGTAGCTGTATTCGTCTTGGGTATTTTCTCCAAAAAAATTACGCCTAAGGCTGGTGAATCTGGTTTGATTGTGGGCTTCCTTATTGGTATGGCTCGTTTGGTCGCCAACATCTTTACAGATACTGGTGCAAACGTTATGACGGGCTGGTTCTGGGAATCGACGACCTGGTTCTGGCAAACGAACTGGCTGATCTTTGAGATCTGGCTGCTTGTCTTCATCATGGGCTTTATGATTGTTGTTTCGTTCTTTACGAAAAAGCCGACCGCTAAACAGGTTGAGTTTATAACGTTCACAAGTGACTACAAGGCAATTATCCGGAAAAGCTGGTCTTGGGTTGATATTCTTGCATCTTTGGGCGTTATTGCTTGCTGTGTGGCCTTCTACTGCTACTTCTGGTAAAGAGTTATTTTCCACAGGCAGGCTATTGAATAATAGGCTGCCTGTGGTCTGTTGTAAATTTAAATTAGGTAAATGGAAGCGTATTACAGGGATATTGATCGATTTTATATTGCAGTCGATTGCATCATTTTCGGATTTTCGAAAGGTGAATTGCATCTATTGTTGTTAAAACGAAATTTTGAACCGGCAAAAGGTGAATGGTCATTGGTCGGCGGTTTCCTAAAAAAAGGCGAAAGTATTGACCAGACAGCTAAACGCGTCCTGTATGAATTGACAGGATTGGACCAAATTTTTATGAAACAGGTCGGGACGTTTGGCGAGGTGGATCGTGATCCTGGCGAACGTGTGGTTTCAACAGCCTATTTCGCTTTAATGAATATCAACGACTATGATCCGGAATTGGCCAAAAAATACAATGCACATTGGATTAAGCTTAGTGAACTGCCTCCGCTTATCTTTGACCACCACATAATGGTTGACAAAGCCAGAAAAATGTTGCAAAACCATGTACCTAATGAATTGATCAGTTTTAATCTGCTACCGAAACTTTTCACACTCAGTGAATTGCAGCTGCTCTACGAAGCCATTATTGGCAAACCGCTGGATAAGCGGAATTTTAGAAAAAAAGTGGCAGAGATGGATTGTGTAGAGAAAACAAACGAAAAAGACAAATCGGGATCCAGAAGAGGTGCTTATTTATATAAATTTAATGACTTAATACAGAATTGAACAAATGCTGGAATCATTAAAAGAAACTGTTTTTCAGGCCAATCTTGAGTTGGTTAAACATGGCCTGGTGATATTTACCTGGGGAAATGTCAGTGCCATAGACCGTGAAAGCGGGCTGGTGGTGATCAAACCTTCGGGAGTATCCTATGACGAAATGAAAGCGGAAGACATGGTGGTGGTGGATCTTGATGGCAAGGTGGTGGAAGGCAAGCTGAAACCCTCGTCCGATACGCCGACCCATGTGGTATTATACAAGGCTTTTCCTGAAATAGGCGGAGTGGTCCATACGCATTCGACGTTTGCTACCGCCTGGTCCCAGGCAGGACTTGATATACCGAACATCGGTACCACTCATGCCGATTATTTCCATGATGCAATACCCTGTACGCTGGATATGACGAAAGATGAGGTTGAAGGTGCCTATGAAATGGAGACCGGTCATGTGATCGTCGCTCGTTTTTCCGGGCTGAATCCTGTTCATACACCGGGTGTTCTGGTTAAAAACCATGGCCCGTTTACCTGGGGAAAAGACGCACATGAAGCCGTACACAATGCTGTTGTGATGGAACAAGTTGCTAAAATGGCTTTTATTTCCTTTGAAGTCAATCCCAAGTTGACGATGAATCCCAATCTGATTGAAAAGCATTTTAACCGCAAACATGGAAAGAATGCCTATTACGGACAAACAAATAATTAACTAACAAAAGACAACTAGTATGACATATCAAGATTCAGAAGTATGGTTTATTACAGGAGCTCAGCTGCTGTATGGAGGGGATGCTGTCATCGCCGTGGATGCACATTCCAACGAAATGGTAAAGGGACTGAATGATTCAGGAAACCTGCCTGTTAAAGTTGTGTACAAAGGTACGGCCAATTCAGCAGAAGAAGTATCCGACCTCTTCCGTGCTGCCAATGGTGATACCAACTGTATTGGTGTCATCACCTGGATGCATACGTTTTCTCCTGCCAAAATGTGGATCCATGGATTGATGGATTTTAAGAAACCGCTGTTGCACCTGCATACCCAATACAATGAAGAAATTCCCTGGGATAGCATGGACATGGACTTTATGAACCTGAACCAAAGCGCCCACGGTGACCGTGAATTCGGTTTTATCACCAGCCGGCTGCGCAAACCGCGCAAGATTGTTGTCGGTTATTGGAAAGATAAGGAAACGCAGCGCAAGATTGCCGTATGGCAGCGTGTATGTGCAGCCTGGGCCGATGCTCAGGACATGCGTATCATCCGTTTCGGCGATAACATGAACAATGTTGCCGTAACAGACGGGGATAAGGTGGAAGCTGAAATCCGTCTTGGATACCATGTGGACAATGCTCCGATCGCCAGGTTGGTACCT
>JAUZOU010000250.1 GCA_030706285.1 Bacteroidota bacterium | reverse complement strand
CTCAATATCGAAACCCCACCGGCACTGGTGCGTTGTCCATCTGGTGCAACGGTTACCGAACCTGCAACAGCAGACCTTGAAACCGTACCGAAATCCAAATGTGTCGAACCTGTGTTAGATATTGAAATCGGAGCAATTACTTTTCCATCAATGCCGATACTTGCAGCTGTCGAAGATATTTGTCCCATCATATGAACAGGCAAACCAACAAGTAAAGCAATTAAGATTATTGATAAAAGTAAGTTCCTCATTTCAAACCAATATTTAGAATATTACCAAGAAAAAGAAGTTCTGCAAATCTACTATTTTCAACTTGCAGAACATAAAACATTCTAATATAATTAATTGTATGCAACAGTAACCGAGAAATTATTCTGGAAACTACCATTTGCATTTTCAGTTGCATTAAGAGTAGCACCCACATAAAAAACATCACCTGTTTGATTAGCAATTGTTCCTGTAGCTGACGTATTCCAATCAGTCAACTTTACAGTGCCGACACTATTCGTGGAATTTGTTAGAATTAATTCACTAGTTGGCAAAGTGATTGAATATGTAGCATCTTTTGCTCCAGCAATTGTAAATTTTGCAAATGTTTTGGTTCCAGAAAAATATGAAGCTCCATCCGAAGGTGCATTCCAAGTGTTAGTTTTAGCATCCGCCGTTACAGTAAACGCCGTTTTTGTACTACTTATAGTTCCAAAATCCAAAGGAGAACTAGCATCATATGTCAATGTTAATGGACAAATAATAGTTGCCTTTCCTACAGCATCAGAAACTGTTGCAGTTGTTTCTCCTGCAGCAAACGAACTCATCGGTAAAACAACCATAGCAGCTAAAGCGACGATCGAAAAAATGTTCTTTTTCATAGTTTTGAATATTTAATTGTTTTGTTCTTTCAAAAATTGGACTTATTGTTTTTTGCCACTTCAGAAGGATTTGTTTTTCTTTCCTTGTGACGATACAAAGATACGAGGGGTGCAAGCCCGAATCAAGAAAAAGTGAGCATCAGAATAGATACAAGGAGCCGAACAGGAAGGATACAAAAAGGATACAACAGGGGTATTAAGGCAACATTTTCCAGTGGCTAATAAGCCACTTTTATAGTGTAACTATTTGTTTCTGAATGTAATGACACAATATAGACTCCTTTTGCCGGTAAGGATACAGCTTTCTTCTCTCCACCGGAAAGTTGGTTGGTATAAACCATCCGGCCACTCAAATCGAACACATTCAGCTGATAGTTATCCTTAAGCGCTTGCAGATCGACCACCAGGTAGCCTTGGCTGACATAAACGGCCGCGTTGCTGAGGTCATCGTCAGGTGTAAAGGATCCGTAATGAAGCACGAAGCGATCAGCCGCATCAGACGTCAGGGCTGTAAAAGAATAAGTATCAGAAACGCTGAAATCATGGATGGTTCCGGTCTTTTTATCTTCCAGGTAAATAGTACCGGTCAAGGACGGATCGAATGAACAGGTCATCGTGTAAATGCCATCGGTACCAGCCTTGAAAGAAACAACCGATTTCGGGTTCGTTGACACATCCGTGAGGTGACGGATGGTCAGTTTCTTCTTACCGGAAGGAAGGTATAGGCTTGGAGCCGTCTGAACCGGACTGAACAACTTCTTGGCGCCATCACTGTTGGTTTGGTATCCGAAGTTAAGTCTGACTTCATCGCTGCCTTCTCCTGCTCCGGCATAGACGTTCAGCCTGACACCGCCTGCGTTCTCGACAAAGGCACTTCTTAACCAGTCGCTGGCACCCTTGTGAACACGGGCTACATTGTTGAAAACAAACGTTCCGGCGGTCGATGCATCGACAAAAAAACCTTGCATCGGAGCGATGTACCGGGTAACGTTGTTTGTGCCATTGTCGTCCGTATCCGCAGAATTGTACACACCATAATTATTGGCCGTCGGGCTCCAGGTCCAGAAATCATAGCCTCCGCCGTTTTGATTCAACATGGATCTCGTAAACCCGGCATTCGCTTTCCAGTCAATGCTGCTCGGGTAAGGATTTCCGATAAGGTTAAAGCCACGGTAATCGACAGAATCCGTACGTACGGTTATTGCCTGGCTAATCGTACCATTGTTAAGAGTGCCGGCAAATTGTTTGGTCGTGGCCGAATCCAACAAGGCGTATAAATAGCCACGGCCAGGTACAAAATGATCTTGCGGATGTACCGACGTCCAGGTTGGTGCTACTGTCGTATTCAGATTATAAATCCAGCAGGAAGTCGGTTCGTTCCATACGTACAAATCATACCCCGTTCCATCACCATAGGCTCCCGCAGGCGTCCAGGACGTACCATGAATAGCCTGACCGCTGACAGGTGTCGACAGAAAATGCCAGGCCGCACTGTCTCCACCAATATACCGTTTCACCGTTGCGTACACATTGTTGCCATCATAAATAAAGGAACCTGTTCCGGTGGCATCCGAGTTGATGACGAGCCCTGTGACTCCAGTATTATTGACAAGGCTGGAAGCGACGGTCAGGCTGCCTCCACCATTGATGGTCACAACCGCACCGGCATAAATGAGCAAACTTTTTGTTTCAGCAACCACGCCGTTATTGATGTTCGGTTGATTGGTCCGTTTAGGAATATTGGCCTGAACGGAAATCGTAGGAACAATTTTTGGCAACCAATTCCCGGCCAGATCCCAGCGCGTATCAATATTCCCGGTCCAGTAATAACCGGAAAATTCCAGCGCGCCAATAGTTGGCGGGCTTTGACGGGTCGTTCCTGCATAATCAGTCGGGATAGAGGCAATGGTTACACCAGTTAAGGTGGCCGTTGGCGTATAATCTGAAGGAACCGTCGATCCAGGAACAATAAATATCGGATTTATGCTCAAGCTAGCGGCATCTTGACCGGTTGCTGTCTTCCAATCGCTCAAGGACGTCTTTGCCGATGATAAATACCCAAGTACGCCATTCGTACCACCGGCATAATAGTCGTTGTAATTAATGGTTAAGGACGATTGGCTGGCTAAATAGATGGCATAATGGGCACCACCGCCTGAACGTTGATTGGAAAAAATATTGTCACGGATATTACGTGTTCCTGACGGGCTTGACGTTTCATCCCTGAATGTATAGGTTGGTGAAAAGGCTGCTGAAACAGTACCTCCCATATACACAGTATTATGATAAATATTGGAAGCATTGGTATTGTTGCTCAAGATTCCATAAATGGTACATCCTTTGGAGATACTGTCACCTATCGCGATAATATTGTTATACAGATCACAGGTCCCTCCGATGATCGTCAAACCTTGGATATAACTTTCAGGCGGAGCTTTCGGCACCAAAATCCGGTTGATATAATTCCGGTAGAGACTGTTCGTACCGCTTGCCGGACCATTGTAATACAGACCATAGACATAGATCTTTGCCGTAGCAGTATTCGTCAGACGAGTTATCTGATTGTCCGAAATAACCTGGCCCGCATTGGATGAAACATCATAAATGCCAACGGTTGGAGCACTGGTTCCTGAACCGCCGCTGGCAGCACCGCCATTCTTCAGATCGCTAATGGCATTCCCGATAATCGAGTCAGCTCCGGCGGAAACATAAATGCCTATTGCTTTGGAAGACATCGTCGTTTCGACCGTCAGATTTGATAGATTGGCCATCGTGTTGCCCGACAAGACAGTGGAACCGGTCCCGGCCGAATAAATACCATACAGTACCTGAGAGGCATTATACGCATTTGACGACGTTTGTATACTATTGGCAGTTGTCGTACTACCTATCATATTGTTGCGAATCGTCACATTTCCGGCACCTGAGGTTTTATAGAAACCATAGAAATGGGTGGCATAAGCTTGCGTGTTGTTTGACGCCGTTATTGAGCCTATCAGGTTGTTTTGACAAACGACTGAGGCTGATCCGCTTAGACGGATACCATAGACCGCTCCATCTGAAGTGCCATTCAATACAGTAATCGAACCGGTTCCGGTTGAAGCGCCAATCGTGTTGCCGGCTTCCGTCCCCATATTCACCCATCCGGCAGCCACTTGAATACCTGTCCAATCGGCATTGCCTGAGTTCGTGAAGGCTATGTTTTTGATGGTATTATGCTGCACACTGGTAGCCGTTGAACTGCCGACACTAAGATAAATACCATAGAAGGTGTTGTCGTTACCGATCTTTGTCCATGTACCAGAACAAAGCGGCGCATTGCCTCCTATATAATTATTGGTAATGACAAACGCATTGCCTGAGGTATTACTGATGCGAATCATGGCATACTCGACAGCTGAAGTCGATGTCAACACGGTCGTACCGTAAAAGCTGTTGCCTGAAATGGTAAAATTGGTGGAATTCGGACCAATTTGAATGCCATTTGAAGCTGTTGCTGGAACCAGGAAGTTATGGATGTTATTGTTCAGGATCTGGTTCCCTGCATTTTCACTACCGGATGTTCCGGAAGAGTAGATCGCGTTGACCGGCCTTTCCGTTGAATTCTGACCGGAAATATCGCAGCAGGAAATGACATTATTCGAATTTCCATTGCCGGAAGAACCTGTCGAGAAGTTGATCGAGCCGATTGTTGTGCCTGTGCCGGCACCTTTGATAAAGCAATACTGAACCGTATCCTGTTGGGCAGATGCACTAAACTGAATGGTCGCAGCACCTGATCCGGTATTTGTGTTGGATAATGTCAGGCTTGTTACAGAACCGGCCGCTTCAATTATTCCGTCAAACTTGACGTTTTTGGCACCATTCAGGTTAATTAGATGCGCATTTTTTTAAACTTAGACGGTCACACAATACTTTGCCGGATAGATGAGCACTCTTGAATAGGTAGCGCCTGAACCGTTGGCATTTAAAGCAGCCGTTCCGGTTTCATAGGTGCTTTTACAAATTTTTAT
>JAUZOU010000025.1 GCA_030706285.1 Bacteroidota bacterium | reverse complement strand
CAAGGAGATGACTTAAGTAAGAATAATACAGTGGCTGCCTGTGCCAAACATTATGTCGGGTACGGGGCAGCGATTGCAGGCCGGGATTACAACACCGTGGACATGTCCTTGCAATTGCTGCACGATGTCTATCTACCTCCTTTCAAATCGGCTGTTGATGCCGGCGTTGCTACTATCATGAGTGCTTTCAATACCTTAAATGGTGTTCCGGCTTCCGGTAACAGCTATCTGATCAGGCAAGTCCTGAAAAATGAATTCGGTTTTTCCGGATTTGTCGACTCCGATGCCGGTGCCATACTTGAACTGATGGCTCATGGTTATGCTACCGATCGGGCTGATGCTGGACGATTAGCCATTAATGCCGGTGTGGATATGGATATGGGCACGGGTATTTATGCCACGGAACTGGCCGGACTGATCAAAAATGGTTCAGTTTCCGAAAAGACGCTCGACGATGCGGTCAGGAGAATTTTGACGGTCAAGTACAAACTTGGTTTGTTTGATGATCCTTATCGTTATTGCGACAAAAAAAGGGAAAAGAAAGACTTACTAACAGCTGAACACCGGACAGCCGCCAGGGATCTGGCCAGGCAATCCATCGTTTTGTTGAAGAATGATCAACACATCCTTCCGATTAGTAAAAACATTGGAAAAATAGCGGTGATCGGACCGTTGGCCGACGCGAAAAATGATATGTTAGGCTGTTGGAGCTTTACCGGAGATGAAAAAGATGCCGTTAGTATCCTTGATGGAATTAAATCGGCTGTTTCTCCCAAGACGGCAGTTCTTTATGCCAAAGGTTGCGATGTCGGATCTACTTCGACCGGACAATTTGATGACGCATTGAAAATAGCCGCAGAGGCCGATTTGGTCGTTATGGCTATCGGAGAGTCCGGCGATATGACCGGAGAAGCACATTCGAGAGCAGATATCTCTATTCCCGGCAATCAGGAAGAGCTCGTCAGACGGATTCAGGCCACTGGTAAACCATTGGTGATTTTACTGGCCAACGGTCGTCCGCTAACCATTCCCTGGCTCGCCGGAAATGTTTCTACTTTGGTTGAAACCTGGTTTTTGGGCACAGAAGCTGGTCACGCGGTAGCAGATGTGTTGTTCGGTGATTACAACCCGTCCGGAAAGTTGCCGGTGTCTTTCCCGGTTTCGGTTGGGCAGATTCCGTTGTATTACAGCGAGTGCTCAACCGGACGCCCATTGGCGGAAGATCCTGGTAACATCTTCAGATCCCGTTACATTGACAGTCCGAATGATGCCTTATTTCCGTTCGGATATGGATTGAGTTACACTACGTTTCAATATTCAAATCTGAAGTTAAGCAAACCTGAGCTGACAACAGATCAAACACTTGAAGTGTCTGTTGATATTACGAACACCGGATCAAGACAGGGCGAAGAAGTAGCACAGCTTTATATCCGTGACCTGTGTGCTTCTGTCTGTCAACCGGTCAAAGTCCTGAAACGGTTTGAAAAAATAGCTTTAAATCCTTCAGAAACGAAGACTGTGACCTTCAGATTACAGCAAGAGGATTTGAAGTTCCATAATGCCGAGATGAAATGGGTGGCTGAACCCGGTGATTTTATGATTTATGTAGGAGGTAATTCGAAGGAGGTATTACAGGCCTCATTCAAACTGTTATGATCGATCGTCATGAGAACAAGTAAATAATGCTTTTTTTTAGAAACTCTTTGATCGTAACCGCCCTGTGCCTGTCTTTGGTAATTCCATTGACAGGCCGTTCGGCAACAGATAGCTTTCCAGGCAGACTGACATCAGCAACCCCGGTGTCTGGCAAACTAAGCGGAACAATTATCGGAACGGATACTTATGTCGATTATTCAACCGGCGACAGTTCTAAGACGGTCAATACCCTCGACGCAGTTTTTGACGGAAATTATGCCACCTATCTGGCTACCTATAAGCGATCCGGGACATGGGTAGGTTTGGACCTGGGAAAGCCGTGCGTGATTACCGCTATCGGCTATTCACCTCGCATCGGCCAGCCATCCAGGGTGCAGCTGGCTGTAATCGAAGGTGCCAATAATGCTGATTTTAGCGATGCGGTCCCGTTGTATCTGATTCCATCGGCAGCGCCGGAATCGAAAATGACGTATGCCACTCTCACCTGTACAAAAGGGTTCCGGTATGTCCGGTACATAACACCGAACGATTGCCGGTGCAACCTGTCGGAACTGGCTTTTATCGGTTATGGAGGAACCGGAACCGACTCCGTCTATTATCAACCGACCAATTTGCCGGTGGCGGTCATCAATACGGCCAATCATATAGATGTGACGTCGAAGGAAGATTACCTGAATGGTACGGTCAGTCTGATTTCCGGAAATGGACAAACTCATTTTACTTCAAGCCTCAGTATTAAAGGACGTGGCAATATGAGTTGGACTTTTCCGAAGAAACCCTACCGGATCAAACTGGAGAAAGCCACTCAACTGTTGGATTTTCCTGCAAAAGCTAAAAATTGGACGTTGATCAATAATTACGGAGACAAAACATTGATGCGTAATCTGATCGCTTTCGACATCAGCCGGAAATTCAAAATGGCCTATACGCCTGCTGGCCGTCCGGTCGATGTGATTCTAAACGGAGAATACAAAGGCTGTTATCAGTTGTGCGATCAGATTGACGTTCGTCCAAACAGGGTTGATGTGGAAGTGATGTCGCCAGACGATATAGCTATGCCCAATCTGGGAGGCGGATACCTGATTGAGGTAGATGCTTACGCAAACACCGAAACTAAATGGTTTACTTCAAAATTCCTTCAGATCCCGGTCACGATTCATTATCCGGATGACGATGTTATTACGTCACAACAAACTGTTTATATCAAACAGGTATTCGATTCGCTTGAAACGGTTCTGTTCAGCTCCTTTTACCGGAACCAGCAGCTCGGTTACAGATCAAGACTCGATCTGACCTCATTTTTAAGGCATTTTATTATCGGAGAACTTTGCGGTAACACGGATACTTATTTTAGTACGTATCTGTATAAGAAACGGAATGATATTCATTTGTTTACAGGACCCGTATGGGATTTCGACATTGCTTTAGAAAACGACTGTCGCACGTATCCCATCAATAACCTTTCAGATTATGTTTATTGTACGACTGGCTCCAGTGCCAATGGCATGAGAACTTTTGCAGGAAGAATATTGAACGATCCTGGTGCAGTCGCCGAACTGAAAGCCATCTGGAGTGCAGCCCGGAGGTCTTGTGGCATTGACGCGGACACTCTTTGTGCCGAGATTGATGCGAAGGCAAGTGAATTGAATCAATCCCAGGAATTGAACTTTGTCCGATGGCCCATCATGGATTCTTTTGTCCACATGAATCCAAGAGTGCTTGGATCGTACGTGGCGGAAGTCGATGGCGTCAAAACCTATCTTCGGGAACGCATCGCTTGGCTGGATACGAAACTTCAGTACGTTCCTCTTTCGGTAAAGGAGATTCCTTCCCTTTCAGAAGGCATCATTTGTGCCTCTTCTTCTGCCATCATTCTGGACGGATTTGCGGCAGGGTGCCGTGCCGATATTTATTCGATGATGGGAAAACTAATATCCTCCAGGCTTCTTTCAACCGGATATGAAGAAATGTCTGTTCCAAAAGGTCTTTATTGTGTGAGGATCAGTCAAAACGGGCAGGTCACCCGGACCTGTAAACTGGCAGTCGATTGAATAACTGACCGGAATCGCAGGTTCATCGTTTATCACTTGATATAATTGGTTTGGAGTGAATTAAATCTTATCTTTGAAAAAATAGCTGTTTTAATCATAACTATCTGATATTCAGATTTGATGTATGCGCATTTTTTTGCTAAACCGCTTTTATCCGAAAGACAATTTGTATCATGAATTACCTCTTTTCTACGGGCTGTGCCCCTAAAAATCTAAAAAAATATTTATTATGCCTGGCATATGTCTTGCTTCAGGTACCGGTCGTTTCTTCACAACAAAAGAATCAGGAAATCAAGACAACGGTTTCAAACCTGCACATCAACGCTTTTGCGCAGGACAGGCATGGGTATTTGTGGATTGCGACCGCACGGGGGCTATGCCGGTATAACGGGTATGAATATGTACATTATTTTGATGTGTTCGGACAGAAATCCAGGTACAACAATATTCTCGATGTCTATAGTGACAGACAGAAAGATATCTGGGTTTTAAATGAGAACAGCATTGCCAAATATGATATTGTTCACAACCGGTTTATTTCAATCAATTCTTCATCAGAGGACTATTTTTACGGCATCTTCGAACGGAGAGGGCAGATTTATATTTATGGTTCTTCCGGCATTTTCAGGGTAAATAAGCAGCACATCTGCCTGGAACAGGTATTCTCCACCAATGGATTTTACGATATTAAATGTGTCACAACCGATTCAAATGGCAATATCTGGTGTGGTACGGGAAATGAAAAGGGCTTTTTTTGTCTCGATTCCCATTTTAGATTCCTCAAAGAATGCCCCATTAAAGCAAATTATAAGAACATTAATGTGTTCTTTACCTATTCAGCCAAAGAAATCTGGTTGGGAACCGATAACGGGATTCAGGTGTTCAATCGGTATGATGCACAGGCTCTTACCCGGACAATTCCGACGACACTGAAACTGGAGATTTCGGTGATTAAAAAGCTGAACGACTCGACGTTATTGATAGGAACCAAAAATAAAGGTGCTTTTTTAATGAGCCTGAAGACCTTTAGCTTGAGTACTCCGGCCAAGAAAAACCTATTTAAGAATTTGACATCCAATCACATTACCTGTTTCTTTAAAGATGCCAATGCCAATATCTGGTTGGGCACTTTCGACAAAGGCATCTTTTGCGACAATTCCAGGGATATTATCTTCAATAAAAGGTATGAATTCAATCGATTCATTGACAACCGGTTTATTACCCGTGTCGTCGAAGATAAAGACGGCAATATCTGGATGGGAACCAGGTATTACGGCCTGTTATGCTATAATACGCATACTCATACCGGAACCGAGTACAATCTGACGAACCATCCGCTGTTCCAGAAATGCCTGAGTAATTTTGTCCAATCGTTGATGATTGACAGTAAAGGGCGGTTATGGATCGGATGCGGCCAGTCATTGTGTGTGTGTAACCTCAACCATGGGAAGATTGCCGGCTACAACCTATTCAACAATACCGGAGATATTGTTTCATTGGCCGAAGATACCCAGCATCAGATTTGGTGCGGCTCTTCCTTTAAAGGACTCTTTGTCTATAATGACCGACAGAAGAAGCTGGTCAACAAATTTTATCAACCGGGAAAAACCAATAACGTTACGAATATCTGTTTACTTAGTGACGGAGACCTGGTCATTTCGGTCTATTCCGACCAAATCTATCGTTACAGTCACCTGACAAACCGTTTTACCCCGCTGACGTTCAATAAATCGCTGCAGGATTATTTTAAATCCGTTATATTTATCAGTGCTACTGTTGAAAAAGATCATTTATGGCTGGGTACCTATGGCCGAGGTATGATCCGGTATAACCTGATCACCAAAAAATACACGGTCTTTTCGCAGGACAACGGACTCTGCAGTAACGACGTACTCAGCATTTGCAAGGATAAGCACAATAACTTATGGATCAGTACCTCTTTCGGTTTATCCAGGTATTCTCCCCATTATGGTTTTATCAATTACTATGAATACGACGGCATCGGAGGTAACCAATTTCATGAGAAATGTTTTATGGAGAGTGCCGGGAATATCTTGTATTTCGGAGGAAACCATGGCTTGACCTATTTCAATCCTTCGGACGTCAAAATTTCGGTTGAGGACGTTCCGGTTATTCTGGAAAACCTGAAGATTTATAATCAGGATGTGAACATCTCTGACAAAAGTGTGTTGCCGAAACAGTTGTCTTTTTTGGACAAAATCGTCTTGCATCACAATCAGAATGTTTTTAGCATCGAGTATTCCGGCATTGATTTTGCAGCTCCCGGTAAAATTAAGTATGCATATATGCTGACAGGCATTGACAAAGATTGGAACTATGTTGACGATTTCAGAAAAGCCTCTTATTCAAATCTTCCTCCCGGAAAATATCTCTTCCGGGTGAAGGCGCAGAACAAAGACGGTCAGTGGAGCAAAAAACCGACCCAATTGGAGATTGTTGTCAAACCGGCCATCTGGGCTACCTTTTGGGCAAAATTGTTTTATTTTCTGTTCCTTTCTACCTTGACGATTGCTATTGTCCGTTTCTATGTTTCCATTCAATTGAACAAGGGACGGATGATCCTGGAAAAACAAAAAGATGAGCATGAGAACAATATCCTGAAGATGAAGATCAATTTCTTTACGAATATCTCTCATGAACTCAGGACGCCGTTGACCATGATTTACGGACCTGTCAAACTATTGATGGAAAACTCGCAGAAACCGGCTAACCTTGAACTGCTGAACCTGGTCAATTACAACGTCGAACGGCTATTGAAACTGATCGATCAACTACTGGATTTTTCAAAGTTGGAGAGTGATACGATGGATCTGTGCGTGAAAAACCAGGACATCATGCCGGTCATTACTAATATCATAAACAGTTTTTCTTATTATGCCAAAGAGAAAAATGTTCAGTTGATGCTCGATACAGATGTTAAAGAGCTACCGGTCTTAATCGACATCGATAAACTGGACAAGATTCTTAACAACCTGGTGAATAATTCATTGAAATATTCAGTGAAAGATGGAAAGATTACAGTGTCGGTCGATCTGACTACATCGCCGGATGAACAGTTTGAGATCGCCGGGGACAATACGATGAAGTACCTTCAAATAGCTGTCTCCGATAACGGATTGGGAATGAAAGAAGGTGACATCGGCAAATTGTTCGATCGCTACAAACGGTTCGACAGCAAAGATGACAACCTGAATTCCAACATTACCGGGACAGGCATCGGGTTGCATTTTGTGAAACGGCTTATTGATAAGCATAAAGGAAAAATTATTGCTCGCTCCGGCGATCCGAGAGGCATGACATTCCTGTTTATTATTCCGGTGGATAAAGAGGCCTATCAGCAGCAGGAAATATTTGATTATGATAGCCAGCGGTATGAAGACAGAACGTCGCGCATTCAGTTTGCGGAGAAACCGGTAGAGTCTGTTGCTATCGACGATGAAGAAAATGCCGGCGATACCGGAGAAGAACTGGATCAACCCAGGAATACGATCCTTGTGGTAGAAGATAATCTTGAGTTGAGGCGGTTTATCTGTGCCCAACTTACCGAAATGTATGCAGTCATCGAAGCGGAGGATGGAGAAGAGGGGTATGAGAAAGCCTTTTCAGAGATCCCCGATTTAATCGTCAGTGATGTGCTGATGCCTAGGTTGAACGGATACGACCTTTGCCACAAGCTCAAAAACGATACGAAGACGTGCCATATACCAGTTATTATGCTTACGGCTAAAACGACCGAAAATGACCAGATTGAAGGTTATTCGAGTGGTGTGGATGCCTATTTGAAAAAGCCCTTCAACCCGAAGCTTTTGAAAACGGTGATTAATACGATTTTCAATAACCGGGAGAAAGAACGGAAGTTGATTATCGGTCAACCGCTGGACGTGAACAATCTGGAGAATGAACAGAAAGTGAGATTGAATCCGCTCGACCGGAAATTCCTCGATAAATTGTACGGATATATCGACAAAGAACTGTCGAACTGTGACCTGAATGTGAATTCGCTAGGCTCCGAGCTTTGCTTTAGCCGTACCAGCTTTTACCGTAAGGTGAAAGCTCTCACCGGCCAAACGCCAAACGACTTCCTGCGTATTTACCGCTTGAACAAAGCGGCAGAACTGGTACTGGAAGGCGGGCTTTCGTTAAACCAGATCAGCGAAATGACCGGTTTCGGTACCCAGTCCCATTTTTCTACGTTATTTAAGAAATATTTCGGGGTTTCTCCAAGAGACTATAAATCTGACAGGGAAGGAAAACAGTAACAGTGGGCAGAAGTACCTAAATACTTATCGTTCCTCTTGATCATCGTTCTGAGTGCTCGGATAGTCCGGCTTGCTCCGCCGTAGTCTGCCCGTGCCCGCTATCATTCCTTAAATCTAAACCGTTGATATAACTATTTTCTTATGGATGTCTAAGCCTAAAAACGATTGGTTGTGTATACCAATAGTCTGTAAGCTCACCATCCTCCAAACCCGGTTTCCATTTGGGCATATTTTTGATTACTCTTTTTGCCTCTTGATCTAAATCATCATACACTCCTTGGATTACTTTTACAGATGATACCCGGCCATCCTTTTTAATACAGTATTTAACGATGACTGTTCCTTCAATGCCTCTTGATAATGAAAAAAATGGATATCTCAGACTGCTACTTACATACTGCATAAGTCCATTTATTCCTCCTGGAAAAGTGGGCATGATTATAAAGTCAAAATGAGGCACCTCAATTCCGTTCCGGTTAAAAATTTTGCCATTGACCAATTTATCATCTTCGAAGGAATCGATGCGGCTAGGTTTCCCGTCCTCATAGAAACATAGGATTTTTCCATTGAGTTTCCCCTCTTTATAGTCAATTGAATGTTTCAGTTGCCCATTATTATACCATTTCCTGCAGGTTCCATCTCTGGTTTCTTTTGCGTAATTCGAATAAGGAATTTCCTCAAGAAGTTGGTTCATTAGATCATAGGTACGTTCGGTCACTCTGTTTGGATCATTTTTATCGACTTCAAGGACTTTGTAATAGACGGCTTTTTTAATTGATTTTACTTTTTTCCAGTCTGAATTATAATAAGTCGTATCCTGTCCATACGTAATGAACGGGAGCATCATAAATAAAATTGTTAATGCTTTTTTCATCATTGGATATAAGACGCTGTCGCCGTATACTATTGGCAATTGTTGTTTATTGGTTTTCATTTTCCATTATTGATAGTCACCTCACTGGGATGCCACAATTGGATGTTCGGTATTGCATTTTAGAAAAACGCCGGATCGTCTGCCGTATAGGATGAATAATTGAAGCTGCTCTTTTTTGAAGTGAACCCCAAAAGTTTTTGTTCAACTTTCGGGGTCAGATCATTTGAGGCAACCTCATATTAAAAATCGAAAACCGTTCTGGCTGTTATCCTATCGAACGAGTTGCAAAGAGGTCATGCCGATAGTGACTTCAGCCATCCGTTTTTATTTCTTATTCAGAAACTCCGTTACATTTTTCTCGATGCGCCCAGCCAAATTGGTCAGATCACTTTTGACAAATTTTTCGCCGACAATGTTTTCGTATAGTTCAATGTAGCGATCGGAAACACTCAGGCAGTATTCCGGGCTCATATAAGGCACTTTTTGACCTTCCTTGCCCTGGAATCCGTTTTCGATGAGCCATTGGCGGACAAATTCTTTTGAAAGCTGTTTCTGAGGCTCGTTTTTGGCAAGTTTCTCCTCGTAACCGGCTTTGTAGAAATAGCGGGAAGAGTCTGGCGTGTGGATTTCGTCCATCAGGATGATTTCACCGTTCTTCTTACCGAATTCGTATTTGGTGTCAACCAGAATTAACCCCATAGCATCGGCCATTTCACAACCACGCTGATAAATGGCGTGCGTGTAGGCTTCGAGCTGCTCGTATTCTGCTTTGCTGACAATGCCTTGGGCAATGATTCCATTCTTGGAAATGTCTTCATCGTGGCCCTCCTTGGCTTTGGTGGTCGGCGTGATGATGGGCTTGTCAAACTGTTGGTTTTCTTTCATGCCGTCAGGTAGTTTGACTCCGCAGAGTTCCCGCTTACCTTCGTTGTATTCACGCCAGGCATGGCCAGTGAGGTAACCTCGGATCACCATTTCCACTTCGTATGGCTCGCATTTCAGGCCGACCGTCACCATCGGATCAGGAGTAGCCAGCTTCCAGTTTTTGACAATGTCGTTGGTGGCATCCAGAAATTTGGCGGCAATCTGGTTCAGTACCTGTCCCTTGTAAGGAATGCCTTCGGGCAGGATCACATCAAAGGCAGAAATACGGTCGGTTACGACCATCACCAGTAATTCATCATGGATGTTGTACACATCGCGGACTTTCCCGTGGTAAACAGATTTCTGTCCCGGAAAGTTAAAATCTGTTTTTGTAAGAGCTTGACTCATAGTTGATTATATTTAATTGTTTGCAGTCTCAATGGTTGAAGGGGCAGGGGCGTTTTTATCGCCGGAGCCGGATGTAGACTTAGCCGCATCCTTTCTGGCTTCGTCGTATCGCTCATAAGCATCTACAATCCGCTGAACCAGCTTGTGGCGCACAATATCTTCCTTATTGAATTCAACTTTGGCAATGCCTTTGACATGTTTCAGGATATGCAATGCCTGTACAATGCCTGAAGTGACATGATATGGCAAGTCGATCTGGGTGATGTCGCCGGTGACGATCATTTTGGCGTTAAGCCCCAGTCTGGTCAGAAACATTTTAATCTGCTGGGTGGTCGTGTTCTGAGCCTCATCCAGGATAATGACGGCATCACTGAGTGTTCGTCCTCGCATAAAGGCTAACGGCGCGATCTGAATGATTTTGTCTTCCATGAAATCCTTGAGCCTGGCCGGTGGAATCATGTCTTCCAAGGCATCGTACAACGGTTGGAGGTATGGATCGATTTTTTCTTTCATGTCGCCAGGCAAAAAGCCTAGTTTTTCACCTGCTTCCACCGCTGGCCGGCAAAGAATGATTTTTTTGACTTCCTTGTTTTTCAGCGCACGGACTGCCAGAGCAATAGCAGTATAGGTTTTACCAGAACCGGCAGGACCAACGGCAAAAATCAGGTCGTTCTGGTCAAAGGCTTCGACCAGTTTCTGCTGGTTCTTTGTCCGGGCCAGGATGGGGCGCCCGCTCATTCCATGCACGATCAGGTTTTCCATACTGACTTCGAGCGGCGCTTTTCCTTTGATCACGTCACGAATTACCTCCTCTGTCAGCGTATTGTAATCCGCACAGTATTGTTCCAATTTCTGAAAGGCTTGTTCGAACGCATCCATATCCGACTCTTCTCCCAAAATCTTGATCAGATTGCCTCTGGAAAGAATTTTAAGTTTAGGGTACAACGCTTTGATGAGTTGAATGTGAGAATTGTTCACACCATTAAATGTAGCCGGATCAGCCAGCTTAATCGTCAAAACGCGTTCGTTCATAAAGCAAGGTTGTAGTTGACTGCAAAAATAACAAATATCGCCGGAATCCGGAGATGTTTTCCAGGCATTTATGCTGGATGTCCGAAACGTACTGGAAAGAATGACAAGTAACGGAAAAAATGAGTATTATTGCAGTGTGATCAGCTCTGAATACGTAACGAAAAACACATCAGATGAAATCATCCGCCTTTTCCACCATACTGACAGCAGGTGTTGGGTTAACTGCCTTGCTGCCATCCGTTCTTAAAGCGGCAATGCCTCAAAGACAGGCATCAAAACCCAACATCTTGTTTATCCTGGCCGATGATCTTGGATATGCAGACCTTGGATGTTATGGCAATAAGGTGATTCAGACGCCGGTTATCGACCGGCTGTCCAGAGAAGGCATGCGGTTTATCGATTTTTATGCCGGAGCCAGTGTGTCTTCACCGTCAAGATGTTGCCTGATGACCGGACTTCATACAGGCCATTCCCGCATCCGGGGCAATACTTGCCGGACAGGTGGTCTGGAAGGCGATAGGGAAGGGGTGGCCGGCAAAGTCCGCCGCATCAGTCTTCAGCCGGAAGACCGGACGATGGGCGATTTGTTGCGTGGGCAGGGATACCGGACGTGCCTGGTCAACAAATGGCACATGGATGGCTTCGATACCACGGCAGGGCCTTTGGATCGAGGGTTCGACGAATTTTACGGCTGGCTTATCTACGAACCGCGCAGTCAGAACTTTTATCCGGATGTTCGCTGGAATAACCGTATCCGGTACGAGATACCGGCCAATCAAAATGGTCTGCATGGTGACCACAATACCGACCGCTCTACCGACGAGGCCATTGCGTTTTTGCAACGGATGGCCGGAAAGACAGGCAAGACCGGCTCGGGGGAGATGGTCAGACAGCCGTTTTTTCTGTACCTGGCTTACAATGCCCCGCATGTCCCGCTCGATGTCAAAGACAGAAAACGGTATGAGCAGTCGGGCCTGCCGGAAACTGATCAGTCGTATGCCGCTCTGATTTCGCAGATGGATGATGGCATCGGACGAGTATTGCAAACATTGAAAGACCTTGGTCTGTCGGAAAATACGCTGGTGGTTTTTGCTTCTGACAACGGTGGTGCGACAGCGGCAAAACTGGAAACACTCAAACCGAACGGAGGCTTCAGGGGCTGGAAAGGAGAGCTGTATGAAGGCGGTCTTCGTGTACCGGTCATTGTGAAATGGCCTGGTCATATAAAACCAGGCGCCCTGTCAGACCAGCCAGCCTATTTTCCCGATTTCTTTGCGACCTTTGGTGCCTTGACTGGTGCATCGGTCAAGGGTACCGATGGCATAAACCTGCTTCCGGTGTTGACTGGCAAATCCAAACCGGTGTATAACCGTTTTTTATATTGGGAACAATTTCCCAGGAAAGGCATCAGCCAGGCTGTCCGTTATGGCGACTGGAAAGCGGTGCGGCTGCAGCAAACGGAACCCTGGCAATTGTTCAACCTGAAAACGGATCCGGCCGAAACGACAGATGTGGCTTCAAATTACCCAAAACTGCTGAAGAAGCTTGCTGCGTTTGCCGGTAAGTCTCATGTCGAATCACCCTACTGGCCTGCAGAGTTTTAAAATAATGACTATCTTTGCGGCCTGTACTTCAAAGGTATGAAACATCGTTATTTTATCCGGTTCTCGTACGACGGTACCCATTATCATGGCTGGCAGATCCAACCGAACGGGCTGTCGGTGCAGGAACAAATGACCACAGTCATGCGGCGGCTATTCGGACCGGAATTGGAATTGACCGGGGCCGGAAGGACCGACTCGGGCGTTCATGCAACGATGATGTTTGCGCATTTCGATACGGAAATACCCATTGAGGATACGGCAGCAATGGCCGCCAAACTGAATTACATGATGCCCCGTGATATTGCCGTACAGGCAGTATTGCCGGTACAACCGGAGGCCCATGCCCGTTTTGATGCGACATCAAGAATGTACGAATACCGGATGAGCAGTGTCAAAGATCCGTTTTTACGGCATTTTTATACGCCATATCATGGCCCGCTTGATTTGGAGGCCATGAACAGGGCGGCTGCCGTATTGACGGAATACACTGATTTCACCAGTTTTAGTAAGGTCCATACCGATGTCAAGACCAATAATTGTTGCATCACGAAGGCTATCTGGGAACAACGGGGCGATTTGCTGGTGTTTACCATTCAGGCTGACCGTTTCTTACGGAATATGGTCCGGGCCATTGTCGGAACGATGCTAGAGGTTGGTAGAGGGAAAATGACTACGGAAGAATTTCGTCAGGTGATCGAGCAAAAAGACCGGTGTGCAGCCGGCACGTCGGTCGAAGCAAAAGGCCTTTTTCTGGTAGCTATAGCCTATCCGGAAGCGATTTTTATCCGGTAAGACAGGTTTTCAACGAATTGTAAAAAAGATATGTGGTTATTGTGTGCGTTTGCATCAGCCTTGTTTTTGGGGCTGTATGAGGTGAACAAGAAGATGGGGTTGGATAATAATGCCGTGTTGCCGGTCTTGTTTTTGAATACGGTTTTCTGTTCCTTGTTTTTTCTTCCGGTTTTGTTACTGTCCCGTTATGAACCGGATCTGTTAAAGGGGAGTCTGTTTTATGTGGCTCCAGTTAGTACGGAAACCCATTTGTATATTTTGCTGAAATCGGTCATTGTACTGATCTCCTGGGGTACAGCCTATGTGGCCATCAAACACCTGCCCATTACCCTCGTAGGCCCCATCAAATCCATGCAGCCAGCTACGGTCTTGTTAGGGGCTATGCTCGTGTACGGCGAACAGCTTAATCTTTGGCAATGGCTTGGCGTATCCGTGGCTTTGGTTTGTTTTTTTTTGTATTCGATGGCAGGGAAGAAAGAAGGCGTATCCTTTTGGAGCAACAAGTGGGTGTGGTTCCTCTTTGTGGCTGTCTTGACTGGGGCAGTCAGCGGATTGTATGATAAGTTTTTGATGCGCCATTTCGACCGGATGGCCGTTCAGGTGTGGTATACCATTTACCAGATTGGCATGATGCTGCCGGTCTTGTTGATTTTCTGGTTTCCCAAACGGCATCTGTCGGCAAAATTTGAATTTCGTTGGTCGATTGTCGCCATTTCTTTCTTTTTGTGTTTGTCGGATTTTCTGTACTTTTACGCGCTGAGTCTGCCGGAATCACTGGTGTCGGTCGTGTCTATCATCAGGCGGTCTGATATAATGATTTCGTTTACGGCCGGGGCCTTGTTCTTTCATGAAAAGAATATCCGGACGAAAGGATTTATTCTCATCGGTGTATTGATTGGTATGTTTCTGTTGTATCTTGGATCGTTGTAACCTATGAAAAAAATGACTGGAAAAGTTGTGTTGCTGAGTTGTCTGATTTCCTTGATCGTTTCAGTCGATGTGACTGCCCAGACCATCGAACGGTGTTTTATCAGGATGCCGATGGAACTGTTGCCTACATTGCCGGTCAATTCGAGAAAAGACTTGATCGATTTTTACAAGAACGACCGGATCGCTTCGATGCCGGCTGCCTTAAACGGGACGATGACGCTGAAACAATTGTCGGATGATTATTTACTGCTCCAGACTACCTCTCAAACGACCTTGCAACTGAAATTACTGCCGGTTACCGATTCAACAAACATACTGGCTGTTGTGTATTCGACCAGCGGCCCTCTTACTGACAGCCGGATTCGTTTTTATACGACCGATTGGAAACCGGTCACCTCGTTCAAGGCACCGGTACTGAATGCCTTTGATTTTCTGGATACGACAGCAGCCGGTCCGGAATTGTCCAATCGTTTCAACCAGGTTTGTGTCCGTCTTTTCATCCGTTTTCAGCTGAAGCCCGGCACCACCACGCTAACCGCATTCCCTTCCATTAAAGAGGACATCCCCTCCGAATTGCTTGAACCCTTCAATACTTTTATGAAAGACTCCGTTACTGTTAACTGGCAGCATGGTGGTTTTGTGAAATAGCCACAGATTTATCGTAGCGTGTCATAATCCGTTTATCATTCGCCGAGTTTCAACAACGCCCCGGTTTCCGTTGATAATTCCACTTGCCAGACATCTTTTGCTGGTAATGTCTCGACCGTTCCGAATTGAGCGATCGGGAAACTATCGTTGAAGTAAACCGTTGTTCCGTCACTGATCGTGAAAATCCCGGTACCAGGCATCCGGTAATACAACCCGATGGATCCTTGTTTCTTTTCCTTTTCTTTGTCCGCTCTTAGCGATTCAACAATCAATCCGGGTTTCTTAGCCACTTTGAGTGTGACCGGACTGCCGCTCAGATCCGATTTATCCACCAGGCCTAATTGTTGGTTAAAACGGAAAAGAATGATTTCTTCATCCTTTTTCGGATCGAATTCGAACTGTTTTACCTCAGTGGTGACCGTCCGTTTGCCGGCGAACAGCTCCGTGTAATACCGCTCCATCCGGTTGAGTTCACCTAGCACCACTTCATAGGAACGGCCGTCGGAAGGCACGTGCTCAATTTCCTGGCCAAGCAAACTCAAACGAGCTTCACGAAGGCTGAATAGTTGGTTAGCAGCCAGTTCGGCGCTTTTGGCCGTTGACGTGGCTTGTTGCATTTCACGGGTAACCAATGACGATTCCATGGATTCGTACGGTTTAGCCGCCGGTGTCTGCTTGCTGTCAATAATCGGAGACAACGGTTTGACGGTACTCTTTTTGCTGTTAAAGGAAATCAGAAATCCATCCGGCGTCAGAGAGGCGGAAGCCGTGCGTTTGTCCTTGGCGTTAATGGTAGCAAGATAGCTGTTTTGACTATCAGGAACAGCTTTCGGATGCACCCGGATGTTGACGAGTTGCCAGGAAGTCTGATCCGCTTTGATCATATTGGTGAGCCCCAGGAAACGTTCAGCGTACTGTACGTATGGGCCAGGGGCTTCAACGGTTTTTTTCAGTTCAACTTCAATTTCCAGCACGTTTTTGGGTAACGTATAGACAATGCCGTCCAATGGTTTGGTTGCATCCTTTAAAGGGGTAACCTGAATTTGCGAGAATGCTGAAAGACTTGCCAACAGGCAGGTAATTGTCAGAAAGGATTGTTTCATCGGTACATGCTATTTAATTATGAGCTATTTCCACTTGTCTGTCTGGACAAGCAATGGCTATTGCAAACAAACAGGCTTAATCATTTATCTTAAACGTCAGGCTTGTCGCAGTGCGTTGAACGCAGCTCCCAGATTGTCTGCAATGTCACCGGCCAGGAGGCTTTCCTGTGATTGGTGTCCCATTGCCAGATCCGCGCTTAAACCATGAAGAAACGTTCCAAGCACACAGGCCTCTTGCTGCGAGTAACCTTGAGCCAACAAAGATACGACAATTCCTGTCAATACGTCTCCACTTCCTCCGGTCGACATGCCGGGATTTCCGGTGCTGTTGAACCGGCAAGTTCCGTCCGGACTGATGCAGGCAGT
>JAUZOU010000249.1 GCA_030706285.1 Bacteroidota bacterium | reverse complement strand
GCTTTCATTAATCAGGACCAATACGATCATGATTTGAAAGTCTGTGTGTTGGGTGCCGGTGTGGCCAAAACCTTGTTTAAGCATAAGGATCCACTGGGCAAAATGGTGAAAATCGATGATCAGTGGTTTCAAGTCATCGGTGTCCTTCAATCCAAAACGCTGTTCACGGAAACGGTTGGCGAACTGGCTTCCCGCGATCTAAACACCGATGTGTACATTCCGTTGAGTGCCTATCTGAACCGTTTTACGCAGGAAAATGTGCTGGCCAGTGAAATTCAGCAAATAACCATTCAGGTAGCCAGTTCAGACAAGCTGCTTGAAACAGCCGAATTGGTTAAAGGCATTCTCCAGCGCCATCATTTCAATAATGAAGATTACAGTATCGTAATTCCTTATGAACTGATGAAGCAGGAAGAAAAGGAACGGCAAATCTACAATTTCCTGTTGGGCGCCATCGCTGCCATTTCGTTGTTGGTGGGTGGCATCGGCATTATGAACATCATGCTGGCCACTGTGATGGAACGGACGCGGGAAATCGGCATCCGGCGGGCTATTGGTGCCAGGAAGTCCGATATTATGGGTCAATTTGTTTCCGAGGCTGTTGCCATCAGCATTACGGGCGGTTTGATCGGCGTGGTGCTGGGCGTCAGTTTGTCCTTGCTCATTTCAGTCTTTACCGATGTCAATACGTTTATCAGACCCTACTCTGTGTTCATCGCCTTTGGCTTTTCCGTGCTTGTCGGTATCAGTTTCGGCTATTTACCAGCCAAGAACGCGGCCAACCTGAAACCCATCGATTCCATACGCTATGAATAAAACCTGTGAACTATGTTGATCGAAATTAAAAATATGTCCAAAAACTACAGCATGGATGGTGTTGAGGTGGATGCGCTAAAAAACATCAATCTGCAGATAGACCGGAACGAATACGTGGCCATCATGGGACCATCCGGCTCCGGTAAATCGACATTGATGAACATCATCGGTTGTCTGGATACGCCGACGACAGGGCTATATTTGTTTAATGACGTAGATGTGAATTCGCTCGACGATAATTCGTTATCTGCCATGCGCAACAAGGAAATCGGTTTTGTTTTCCAGAATTTCAACCTGTTGCCTAGGATGAATTCCGTTCATAATGTTGAATTGCCGTTGATCTATGCCGGCATTCCAAAAGCAGAACGGAGAGAGCGTGCCCTGAATGCGCTTGAACATGTCGGTTTGACAGAGCGTGTCAATCATAAACCCGGAGAACTGAGCGGTGGACAGCGCCAACGGGTGGCCATTGCCAGAGCCATGGTCTCAAAACCTGGCATCTTGTTGGCCGATGAACCAACCGGGGCTCTTGATTCGAAAATGGGTGAAGAAATTATGTTTCTTTTCAATAAATTGCACTATGAAGTCAACACCATTATTTTGATTACACATGAACAGGAAATTGCCAATCATGCTCACCGGATCATTTTTATCAAGGACGGATTGATTTATTCCGATAGGCCGAACAGCCTGTTTGACAATCAAGCTACAGAAATGACCGAATAACCGTCAGCCGTTTGAACCTGAGTAAAACAAGTCCTTGAATGTCCATCACTACAACCTCTGCCTTATGAAGAAACTGCTCTTGCTATCGTTGGCCATCATCGGCCAGATTAACCTGCTCTGTGCCGAAACGTATGTTCTGGACCTGGAAAAAAGCATCGAACTGGCTAAAAATAAGAGTTATGAAATGCAACGTTTGAAACAATCGTTGAAAATTGCCGCTTTTAACCTAAAATCAACAACCAGCAGTTTTAAGACGCATGTCGATTTGAATTTAGTTTCACCTCAGTACACGGAAACCATCGAACAATATCAGGACAGTAACGGTATTTCGTTTTTTCCCATCAAGCAATTGAATTACCAGGGTAATCTGACCATCAATCAGCCGTTGCCGACGGATGGCCGCCTGTACATCAAATCTGGCCTGTCTGATATTGATGATTACAATTTTGACAAGCGATCGATGTACCTCAATACTCAGTTTGGATTGACTCAACCGCTCGATGCCTTGTACGGTGGATACAATACCATCAAATCATCCTACAAGAAAGCAAAACTGGCTTATGAAAATTCCCAGAAACAGCTGAAACGCGAAGAACTGAACCTGATTTATGAAGTCAGCAGTGCTTTTTATAGTTTGTTGTCTGTTCAGAAAGGAGAGGAGATAGCCAGACAAAATCTGGACAGGCAGAAAGAAGCGAATGAAATAGCCCAGAGTAAGTACAAATCCGGTTTGATCAAAGAGGTCGATGCCTTGCAGATGGAAGTCGATTTGGCTGAAGCCCAGAACAATTATGATTTGTCCCTCATCAATAAAAGTTCAGCCATGAATGCGTTCAAGGAAACAATCGGCATTGAATTTTCGGACAGTGTCGCCTTAAATAACACGCTCACCTATGAGGTGGTGATCGTCGATCCCGAACGGGCTGTCAGTCTGGCCTTGGCGAACAGGCTGGAAATCAGGGAACAAGAAATCCAGATCGAGCTGAACAAGCTTTCTATCAAGCAGCAAAGGTCCCAGGGTATGATTCAGGGTGATCTGACTGCCTATTACCAGAAAAACGGTGTGAGTTCGGATAACTTTAGTACCGGCTTTTCTAACTCGTTGAACAATTCATTCAGTGATTTGAAGAACCGCCCTCAAAACTATGGAATAGGACTCAATATTTCAATTCCGCTGATTGATTGGGGAGAAAACAGGGCGTTGGTCAATGCCGCAAAAGCTCAGCTAAAACAGAACGAATATCAGAAAGAAGAAGTGAAACGCAGCATCGAACGGGAAGTCAGAAACCTGGTGGATGATCTAAACAGTAGTTTGAAGCGGTTGCAGTTGCTCGAAAAAAATGTGACGGTAGCAGAGAAGAGCTTTGAAATAACCCGGCGGCGCTTTGCCGACGGAGACATTGACAGCCAAGCCTTGGCGTTGGAACGGGACCGGTTGAACAATGCCTACACCTCACATCTTTCGGCTTACATCAGCTATCAGCTGAAATTGGCAGACTTGATGCGGAAAACGTTTTATGATTTCCAGCACGACCTGCCCATCAATTGATAAATTTGAGCACAGTTATCTGTTTGTTGCTTTCGATACGAACCAGATACACGCCTGAAGGCCAGTTTGCCGTTTCGATGGTGTGAACCCTATCACCGGTGAGACGTTCCTGATACCGGCAAATACCAGCAGCATCGAAAATGGAGACGCTGGCGATTCCCGCCTGACAGAGTTGGATACGGCCATTCAATGTTAATAGTTTGAGCTGGCCCATCCCGTTTTGATCGATGGCATTGCGTACACTGTCTTCCTGTTCAAGCGTCCGGGCCAGTTTATACGATTCGGCAGCGGCCAACAGAACGCACCCGGCTCCGTAATCTTCAAAGTCCGGTACTTTATCGTAGGACAAGGGCTGGCTATCGCTCGGATCGTCACCCGTTCCCTGCATCCAGCCGAGAAATCCGTTGCCATGAATGGCATCCTGGCTAATGGCCGTCCAGCCTTTTTTGACAGAAGACAGATACGATGCACGATCCAACAACCCTTTGTTCAATCCCCAAGCTATTCCGTATACGAATAATGATGTCCCGCTGGTTTCTTTGCCACCGTATTCCATTGAATCGGCCAGGCTTGGATTCCAGAATCCGTCTGCCCGCTGACAGGCAACGAGACTGGCTGACATAGTCAGGTAATCGTTCAGGTAGGTCTGATAATGAGGTTCAGTCTGAGAAATGGTATTCAGCACACGCGTCAAGGCGGCATAGACCCAGCCGTTTCCTCTGGACCAGTACACGGGCTTGCCGTTGCTGTTTACATACGGCGTATTGAAGTTTTTGTCTCTCCACCAGAACCCATCGGCTAGATTGAACAAACCTGTATTGTCAAGTGTATCCCGGCTATACCGGTAGGACCGGTACATATAATTGAAATAGGTGGTATCTCCTGTCACTTGTCCGAGCAAGGCATAAGCTGGCATTGACATCTGAATGGCGTCAATCCAGGTCCAGTAACGGTTGTTGTGTGTGTGGATGCAGTAATCCAGGCAAGACTTGATGGTTTTGATGGAGGCATTTTTTGGATCCAGTTTGTACAACTCCAGGTATGTTTGTCCGCAACATTGGTTGTCGGCATCGGTGGTTGTGTTTTTAGAGTAGGCCATCTCCCAGTTATGCGATTTAGCCCAATTAAAAGCATAATTGTACAAGGTCGTATCGTTGTGGATGTTGTACAATGCCATATGGCCTTCATAGAAAACGCCTCTTGTCCAGATGTTGCTGGGCCTTGATTTTCCTCCAACCGTGGTATTGTTCCAATAATCAGGATGTTTGATCAGCCGGATGTAATCGTCTGTTACAAGCGCTTTATTCAGGATCGAATCAGCGTTGAACGCGATGGTTTCATTCGATTCAATAACGTGTATTCTGGTTTTTTGGTCCGAAAAAGAGGTGGCACCGGATAGCATTGGCTGGCACCCGATGAGGCATCCCAGCGCGATTCGGAGGGCATGGATTGTTTTCATAGATTAGCTAATAAGCGGACAAAACTAACGAATCTAATTGATTTCGAGCTTTTGTTACATGGAGTAACACTTCGTTTTACCCACAAACCGTCAGTTTATCTACCTGACTGACTGCTAGCTGTTCGTCCGTTCCTCTAAAAAATACCATACTTGCACACTTTTAAGTTTTTTGTGTATCGATTTTATGTTACATTTGCAGTGTAATCAAACCATAATAAAAATGAAGGCATATGTATTTCCCGGACAGGGAGCACAATTTTCCGGTATGGGTAAAAACCTGTACGAACAATCGAAAGAAGCGCATGACCTGTTTGAAAAGGCCAATGATTTACTGGGTTT
>JAUZOU010000248.1 GCA_030706285.1 Bacteroidota bacterium | reverse complement strand
GTCGGTTATCAGTCTTCCATCGCAGGGTCAAAGGCCTTGTTCGTCATGGACAATCTATGGGATGGTCTTGGGGCACTGATCGTCAAGTATCCGGACATGAAGTACTTTTTTGGCAAAGTGACCATGTATCCCAACTTCGGCGAGAAAGGCCGCAACATGATCCTGTATTTTCTGAATAAGCATTTCCCTGATCCAGAACGGTTGGTCTATCCGCGGCATCCTCTTCGAACGCATATGGATCTCTCCTCGTTGAGCAAGCTCTTTGTTGGCGGCGATTTCAAGGAAAATTACAAGATTCTGAACGCCAACGTCCGGGAACTGAGCCGGAACATTCCTCCCCTTGTCAATGCCTATATGAACCTGTCTCCGACCATGCGGGTGTTTGGCACCTGCATCAATGATGAATTCGGAGATGTGGAAGAAACAGGCATCATGATCAACGTCGGTGAAATCTTCGAAGAGAAGCGGGACCGTCACATTGCTACATACATTGATCAGCTGAAGGTCAAAGGCGTCCGCTTAGACTAAAGAATACAAACATTTTTTGTATTTTTGTCATCAAATTTCCAACTAATGGCCAAAGAATTCAAGCGAACCACTGTTACGGCAGCCTTGCCTTATGCAAATGGTCCGGTCCATATAGGACACCTTGCCGGAGTCTATGTTCCGGCTGACATTTATGTACGTTACCTTCGCCTTCAGCACAAAGACGTATTGTTTATCGGAGGATCTGATGAACATGGGGTGCCCATTACCCTGAAAGCCAAAAAAGAAGGGGTCAATCCCCAGGTTATTGTCGACAGATACCACAACCTCATCAAGAAATCCTTTGAAGCTTTCGGCATTTCGTTTGACATCTATTCCAGAACATCATCCAAGGTTCACCATAAAATTGCTTCCGATTTCTTCCGCTCACTTTATGACAAAGGTGAGTTTGTCGAAAAAACATCCGAACAGTATTTCGATGAGGAAGCCAATCAGTTTCTGGCCGACCGGTATATTACCGGAACCTGCCCTCATTGCGGCAATGAGCGGGCCTACGGCGATCAATGCGAAAGCTGCGGTACGTCGTTGAGTCCAACAGAACTCATCAATCCACATTCCGCCATCAGCGGAAAAGCCCCTGTCATGCGTGAAACAACGCATTGGTACCTGCCGCTTGACAAATACGAACCCTTCTTACGGAAATGGATCCTGGAGGATCATAAAGAATGGAAAACCAATGTCTATGGCCAATGCAAAAGCTGGCTGGATATGGGCCTGCAACCTCGTGCCGTCAGCCGGGATCTTGACTGGGGTATTCCTGTACCGATAGAAGGGGCGGAAGGCAAGGTTCTGTATGTTTGGTTTGATGCGCCGATCGGCTATATTTCCAATACGGCTGAATTATTGCCGGACAGCTGGGAAAAATGGTGGAAAGATAAAGATACACGTCTGGTCCATTTCATCGGCAAAGACAACATCGTGTTCCATTGCATTGTCTTTCCTTCCATGCTGAAAGCCGAAGGGTCATACATTTTGCCGGACAATGTGCCAGCCAATGAATTTCTGAACCTTGAAGGAGACAAAATCTCCACATCGCGCAACTGGGCAGTCTGGCTGAACGAATACCTGGAAGATTTTCCGGGCAAACAGGATGTCCTGCGTTACGTGCTCACAGCCAATGCCCCCGAAACCAAAGACAATGATTTTACCTGGAAAGATTTCCAGGCCCGTAATAACAACGAACTAGTCGCCATCTTCGGCAACTTTGTGAATCGTGCCATGGTGCTGACACACAAATACTTTGAAGGGAAAGCACCAGTGATGGGGCCGTTGTCCGAATACGATCAGGCAACCATCGCAGAAGTCGGTGACATCCGGAAAAATGTGGAAAGTTACCTGGACATTTTCCGGTTTCGTGATGCTCAGAAAGAAGCTATGAATCTGGCTCGTATCGGGAACAAGTATCTAGCTGATACAGAACCATGGAAACTGGCCAAAACAGATCTCGGCCGCGTCGGCACCATCCTGAATCTAAGTCTTCAAATAGCTGCCAACCTGGCCATCGTACTGGAACCATTCCTACCCTTCAGTGCCTTGAAACTGCGCGATATGCTCGGCATGAAGGATTGCAATTGGGAAAGCCTGGGCCGGATAGATTTGCTGCCTATAGGACATCAAACGAACAAGCCGGAACTGCTGTTTGAAAAGATAGAAGATGCAGCCGTCGAAGCACAGGTTCAGAAATTGCAGGATACCAAAAAGCAGAATGAGGTCAACGAGTTCAAGGCTGCGCCGGCAAAAAGCAACATCGATTACGAACTCTTTTCAAAGATGGATATCCGTATCGGTAGCATACTCGAAGCAGAGCGGGTGCCAAAAACCAGCAAGCTCATGAAGCTGAAAATCGATACGGGCATTGACCAACGGACTGTCGTCTCGGGTATTGCAGAACAATACAAACCGGAAGAAGTGATCGGCCGGCAGGTCTGCATATTGGTCAATCTGGAACCAAGGAATCTCCGCGGCATCGAGTCGCAAGGCATGATCCTGATGGCAGAAAATGCTGACGGAAAACTGGAATTCATCCAGCCTTCAGAAGTAGTCAAGAACGGATCTCAGGTCAGTTAAAAAACGCAATCGGGATAAGAGGTGGCATTCCAGGGCAGGCCCTTGCTCCATGATGCCACCGCAAGCGGCTGGGAATTCAGCCCTTAGAGATTAAAATAAGGCGTCAGAACTTGATACCCACATCAAAGTTCAGCCCCATATCGACCGTGTACAATCTGGAAGACATCAGCTGCTGATATAGTCCGACACCAAGTATTAGTCCGACTTTATTGGGTGACATATAGAAAATACGTTCTTCAGTGCCTACACCAGCCAGCAAATGCGTATGGCGTTTCGACTCGTCCGCATACGAATAACGTTCCCATCCCACCGGTAGCTGCATGCCAAGAGACAAATAAAAGTCGTCTTTCAGGTTCCGAAAACCCGACAGACCCAAATCCATCACATATTTCTTCCACGTATTGGCATCATAATGATCGTCAAGCGCGGCTTCATTGTAGCTTTTTGAACTGGAAAACCGCACATTGATCGGGATCGTCCAGGTGTTTTTTGTCTGAAAATAACCGGAATAAGTCAGGTTACTCCGGCTCTCGACAAAACCAATGCTCTGGTTGAATGTCAGCCAGTTGACCCATTTTAACCGGAAACGGATGTCATTCGCCTTGATCCGCTGGTCTTCCAATTGTACCCGGCGGAGACTGTCCTGTACCCGCTGAGTTTCCAATGCCTCTTGTTTGCGCTTCTCATACGTTTCCGTATCTATCTTGAACTGGGCGAAAGACGATGCAGCCAGTACCAGAAACAGAGACAAAAAAGCTAACCTTTTCATTTAACAATATTTATTTTTAAGGACAAATGTACCACCGCATGCCGATGACCTTCTGATTGGGTGCCTGACACAGGCATCCCCGTTTCATCTGATCATCATTTTTTCATTCAAGGCCAAATGCAATGACGAATGTCAACCCGATCATCAACTTAAAAGTGTTGTCTAAACAGGCTCATTGCGTATAACGCTTAGGTAAAAAATTAATGCTGCTGACTCAGGTAGTCGTGCATGGCTGCTGCAGCCCTGCGGCCGTCGCCCATTGCCAGAATGACCGTAGCACCGCCACGGACAATATCGCCACCGGCAAACACGTACGGGATAGCCGTTTGCATTGCCTCGTTCACTACGATGGTGCCCCATTTGCTGACCTCAAGCCCCTTGACCGAATTCGGGATCAACGGATTTGGAGAAACGCCGACACTGACGATGACCAGGTCAATATCCAGCAACTCGGTTGCACCAGGTATGGCAACCGGTTTACGACGGCCCGACGCATCCGGTTCTCCCAGCTCCATCTTTTGCAACAGCATTTGTTTGACGCGGCCTTTTTCATCGCCGTAATATTCAACCGGATTGTGAAGGGTCATAAATTCGATGCCTTCTTCTTTGGCATGCTTCACTTCTTCAATACGGGCAGGCATTTCCTCTTCTGAACGCCGGTAAACGATGATCGCCCTCTTGGCTCCTAACCTTCTGGCTGTTCTGACGGAGTCCATGGCGGTATTTCCACCACCGATAACCGCTACATTCTTGCCAAAAGGCACCGGCGTATCCGCCTCCGGATTGGCCGCATCCATCAAGTTGACACGGGTCAGGTATTCGTTGGACGATAAGACATTAATCAGGTTTTCACCCGGAATATGCATAAAGTTGGGCAGCCCGGCACCGCTTCCTGCAAAGAAACCGACATAACCTTCTGCCTTAAGATCTTCGATGGATAAAGTCCGCCCGATAACAGTATCCTTCATAAACCGGACACCCATACTGGACAGGTTTTCAATTTCCACATCCACAATGCGGTTGGGAAGGCGGAACTCAGGAATACCGTATTTCAAAACACCACCAATTTCGTGAAGAGCTTCAAAGACAGTCACGGAATAGCCTTTTTTGGCCATATCGCCGGCAAAAGATAAGCCTGAAGGGCCTGAACCGATGACGGCAATTTTCTTTCCATTTGACGCTTCCACCGTTGGTACGGAAATGTTACCGCTTTCCCGTTCATAGTCGGCAGCAAAGCGTTCCAGGTTTCCAATGGCAACAGGCACCTTGTCCAGTTTCAACTTATAGAAACATTGAGCCTCACATTGTTTTTCCTGCGGGCAAACCCGGCCGCAAACAGCTGGCAAGGCTGACGTCACTTTCAGGACTTTAGCCGCTTCCAGAAATTCGCCCCGTTCGATATTTTTGATAAAGCCGGGAATATTGATTTCAACCGGACAACCGGTCATGCAAGTCGGATTGACACAATCCAGACAACGTTTCGATTCGATTAAAGCCTGCTCGACAGTCAACCCCTGATTTACTTCCTCACGATTGTG
>JAUZOU010000247.1 GCA_030706285.1 Bacteroidota bacterium | reverse complement strand
GAGATTTTTATCAAAAAATGGGTGTCTCCGGTATCACAGAGTTGGGCAAAACATATGCACGGAGTCTGGTCAAATACCATACCGTGCTGGATACAATCAGTGTCGCCGATTTTGTCCAGCTATCGTACACAACCAACTTATCAGGTGACCAACTCTCCATTGCCATCGATCCGAATGATGCAGGAGAAGCTGTTCTTGGAGGAGATGCCAAAGTCGTAGAAATGGGAATCCATGTATCCAATGGATTGATCTATGTCCTTGGTGATGTGATGAAACCATTGGTGGAAACCGTGTACGACCGTGTTGCTCAAAATAGTTCCTATACTATTTTTACTAAGGCTATCGAACAGACCGATTGGGCGGATTCCCTGAATACGATGGCGGATACGACCGTTTTAGATGGTGTTTCTAAGATTTCCAAACGTTACTATACGGTACTGGCTGTTTCTGATGCGGCATTTGCAAAAAGCGGTATCGGTTCTGTCAGTGATCTGATAACCAAGCTAGGTGCTGGCTCTGATTTAACCAGTTCATCGAATGAATTGTACAAATATGTGGCCTACCATATTTTAGGATCCGCTTATACCCTTGAGAAACTGGAAACTTTTTCCGGTTCAGACATCTCTTCCATTTGGGGAACGAAAGCAGAAAACCAGGTACTGATGATTACCAAAGATTCGTTGACTGTTGAAAAGTACTTTATAAACAAATTGGGTACACAGGCTTGTTTTGTGGCCAGCAACTGCAATGTTCTGGCTAAAAACGGCTACGTACATGAAATCGATTCGTACCTGCCTGTTTGGGAACCGACGCCTGCTACTGTCGTATGGGATCTGACGGATTATGCGGAGGTTCGTAACGTGGTCGGTTCGTCGATTTATCAGCCAAGTGCACCGGTGGGAACGGAAGATAAGATCAACATCTCCAATGCTCCCTGTTATACGGCTGAAGTTTCGGCTTCCGGGGTCGGAGGTACAGCCTATAGCTATTTAACCTATGTTACCTGCAAGATCAATCTTAAGTCGGCCCAGTTCTATGATCGCCTGGTGCTGAATCTTGGTTATATGGGGTCTGTATCTATGAGAACACCGACATTGGTGCGTGGCAAATACAAAGTAACCCTGAATTTCATCTATTTATCCGACCATGCCTTTATGCGGACAATGAGCGAAGGTAACGGTGGGTTGATGAAGATTAGTTTTGACGGACAGGATTTTAAGAATGTTTCTCCTTATACGACAGTCACCTCAAGCCTGGCCGGCGTGTATCAATCGACATTGTATGATGAACTCGATTTTTCGGCGACCACCAACCATGTGTTCAAGATTGTCGTTATGGATCCGGCAGCCAGTACCAATTCAAAATTCAGCCTTCAGCTGGACTGTATCACATTTACCCCAATAACCGAATAATATGAAGACCATGAAACTGAAAACAATGATAGTGATCGCACTGACAGGTCTATTGCCTGTATTGGTGTCTTCTTGTGGCGATGATTGGGACCAGCACTATCAGAATGACCAATCGGCCATCACCAACAATGACGTGTTGATCGTCGACGAGACGACTGAACAATACCTTCAGTCACAGGATTCTTTGTCGGATATGTATCAATTTCTGAAAGGCAACGGCATCTTTGAGACCATGGATAAAAAGGCCCAGTTACATACACTGTTTGCGGTCAATAACGGCGAATTTGTCGATGTGGATGCCAAAGAAGCGGCCTATGTCGCCAAATCCCATGTTACGGATATTTCCATTTCACCTTCCAATCTGTACGATGGTGAGCGGATCTTAATGTGGCACGGAAAATATGTTTCAGTGTCACTGGATTCTGCGGCACGGAAAGGGGCTATTGATCATATTCAGTTCAATAACATTGCCGTAAGGCAAGTTGTCAAGACGACGGACGGCTATATTTATGTATTGAAAAAAATGATCAATACCCCTCAGTCTTTGTATGATATCATTAATGGATTGGACGATAACTACTCTATTTTCAGGAATCTGGTCATGTCCAAAAATGTATCGACGTTCGACAAAGCGAACAGCAAACCCATTGGAGTGGACAAGACGGGGAATACGATTTATGATTCCACCTTTATCATTTCCAACCCGTTTTTTGATACTAAGAATTTTAGCCTGACATCCGAATCGTTAACAGCGACGGTGTTGATCCCTTCTAATAATGTGATTAATCAGGCAATGAGTGATGCCAGGAAAAAGCTGGCGGCTTGGGATATGACGCGTGATAGCAGTATTCTGAAGAACTGGATACTGGAAGTCGCCTTTTTCAATAAAACGTACACGCCTTCCGACCTGACTTCAACCACTGATCTTTATTCCATTTATGACCGCCAATGGAGAACCACTGTTCAGCAGCTGGACCTGGATAATCCCATTTCTATGAGTAATGGCGTTGCATATAAGGTCAAATGGATGAAAATACCGAATAATGTGCTGATGTACAGACTGAAAGATTATTTCTATTATTACGAGAGCTGTTCTGAAGAACAGAAAGCTAATTATTTTATCGGCAGTAATCTGGTTTTCAGCGAATGTGTGACAGATGTGGCTGCCTGGACGCCGCTGGCTGGTGTATGGCCGTCAATATCGAACCGTATCCTGTCCTATACGTTTGCCGATGCATCAAACGATGGATTCATGCTTGATTTCACACCCATCAAACGGGTGCTGAACAGTGACGGATCTTATGAAATCAGACCATGGAAGATTCCTCCCGGTGAATACAGGCTTTGCATGGGTTTTAAACAGAATGTCGGATTGGATGTGACGATTTCGGTCAATGGCGTTGACTATGGCAAGGTGACTCTCGGATCGGCCACGACGTTCCACTATGATCGTGGTGGCGTCGGTTATCCGGAAGGCTATCAGGAAGCGATGGACGCCGGTACTGTGACGCATTCTAAAAAAGCGATGTACGACAGAGACGGAGGTCAAATTTCTTCTGCTGTCACATTAACCGGGGACGGAAACGGGAATCCGGCTCCGATATCGATCAGGATCCGCAATACTTCCTTAAACGGTGTCACTAAAATGGTGTTCCACCATTGGTGCCTGAGACCAACTATCAATAATTATTAACCGGATAACACGCAACACATGAAACGAGCATGCTTTACAAACGTAAACACGTTAACACGGAATACAGGCAATAGCCTGAACGGTCGTATGCGGCGTGGCATCCGGCTTGAACAATTGAAACTTTATAAGATGAAAATGATCGTATGGGTGACATTCCTTTTAGTTGCAACTGTACCGGCTACCGCCTCTGTGCTGAAGGGACATGTGCTGACATCAGACAAACGTCCGGTTGCGGATGCGGTGATCAGCTGCTCAGGGACGGAAAGTGTCCGGACAGGAGCTGATGGAGCCTTTGTACTCGATAACAAAAATGAACAAGGTTATATCTCGATTTGGGCCAACGGTTACTTTACTCAAACCGTTCCTTTGATGGGACGTCCGGTGGTGGAGGTGTATCTAATTGCCGAGGACAAATACAAGTACAATCAAACGACTGTCTTGCCATTCAGGACTGAAAGTGGCTTGTCAGAGGGCTTTTCAACCACGAACATCACTAAGAAAGATTTTACCGATGGCAGCATGAGCATCGACCGGATGTTGCAGGGCGAAGTAGCTGGTCTGAAAGTCACGAGTAAGAGTGGTATGACCGGAGAAGGTGCTTATTTTAGTTTGAGAGGATTGCGTTCACTCGTTGCGGACAATGCCCCGCTGGTTGTTGTGAACGGTGTGCCGTTTATGCCGAATAAAAATGAGTCTGAATTGATCGGCGGGTATTCCCGTTCCATGTTTCAGGCATACAACATCAATGATATTCAAAATGTTACGGTATTAAAAGGGGCCGAGGCATCTTTGTACGGTTCAATGGGATCAAATGGCGTTATCCTGATAGAAACGGACGGAGCGGCATCCAATGATATGGAAACGAAGATCAGCTATTGCGGTGAAGCAGGTGTCAACTGGAACGACAAAAAAATTCCGTTGCTGAACAATCAGGAATACAAATCCTATTTGTCTGATATCGGTATGACGTATTACGACAACATGGAAACTTTTTTTGACAATTTTCCCTTCCTGACTGATCCGGATAATATGTATGCCTATTTGTACAAAAACAAGACGGACTGGCAAGAGCAGATCCGGTCAAACAGTCTGGTTACAGACCATTTATTCAGGGTAGAAGGCGGCGATGCTATTGCCAAATACGATATATCGCTTGGCTATATGAAAAATGAAGGGACGCTATTGAATACATTTTCCGACCGGTATCATACTCAAATCAACACCAACGTGCTGGTCAGTAAAAAGGTTGAAATTGCAACGACAGTCGGACTGGCTTATTTGGCAGGAAGGTATCAGGAACAAGGGATGAGTGCGGCTACCAATCCTTTATTGGCTGCCTATAAAAAATCCCCGTTGCTGAGCCCTTATAAGATGGACCTGGATGGAAATCTACTGGATTCCTATTCAAGTTATTATTTTGGGGCGTCCACCAACATGGATTTTGCTTCCAGCAATCCATTGGCATTGGTCAATAACCTCAAAGCTAAAAACCGTCAGTACGATGTCAATGCGAAAGTCGCTTTGACCTATAAGCCGGACAACCATTTTTCGTTTAACGGTAATATCGGCTTATACTATAACTATGATCAGGAAAGTCTGTTTATTCCCGGTCTCAGCAACAGCGAAATTCTTCCGTTGTATGACCAGTACGGAGAAGCGAACAATACCGTTAAAGTCGGAGTGGCTGAAACGTTCAACCTGTTTTATGGATTGAGTGCAGCCTATAAGAATGCCATCAATGATAAGCAGGTTATCAATGCCTTGGCTGGAGCCCAGGTGCTGACAACGACCAATGAATTTGATGCCGGATCCGGCCGCAACACCCCGAATGATTTTTATCAGACATT
>JAUZOU010000246.1 GCA_030706285.1 Bacteroidota bacterium | reverse complement strand
GATCGCTTTTTTATTGAAAATCAGTTGCCGAGAGCTCTGCAAATCTCTTCGTTCAACGCTTTGACACGTTGTTCATCAATTTTGAGGACTTTCCGGTCATAGGTCATCAGTCCGTTTACTTCTCCTTCCACATCGGTTGTCTGTGTGTAGACGGCAGCGGAAAAACCTTTTTTGATGAAATCCTTCAGTATCTGTACGTAGTTGATGTATTCGTCGGTGACCTCTTTACCGCTTTTGAATTGGATATAGCTAAAATTCTGATCAGCTTGCCATAAATGCCCTTTTACAGCAAATCCGATGCCTCCAAATTCTCCCAGCACGTTGACACGTTCGGGATCGTACAGATGCATTTCCGGGGCAGGGTAATTGTGTAAGTCCAGGATATCGCCCACATGATGGTAGAAATTGCCTCCGCTGGCCGGATTGACCATCCGGGACGGATCGTGGCGCTTGGTCCACTCAACAATTTCCTGCGTTTTGAACTGTCCCCAGGCTTCGTTGAAAGGGGTCCAGATAACAACACACGGATTGGAGACCAGATAATCCATGATTTCATTCCATTCCTTGCGATAATTGCTTTCCGATTCATAAGAACGCTCCAGTTCCTTGCCGTCGAAATACTGCCTGCCTTGCCATTGCGGGGAATGGTCGCCGCTTGGCATATCCTGCCAAACCAGTATGCCCAGTTGGTCGCAATGGGTGTACCAGCGCGCCGGTTCAACCTTGGCGTGTTTGCGAATCATGTTGAAACCAAGTTCTTTGGTCTTTTGTATGTCATAAGCCAATGCTTCGTCAGTCGGGGCTGTGTAGAGGCCATCAGGCCACCATCCCTGGTCAAGCGGCCCGAACTGGAAATAATCTTTGTTGTTCAGTTGAAGGCGCATGATGCCGGCGGAATCTCTTTTAGCCGAAATCTTGCGCATGGCTGCGTAACTGGTTACGTTGTCCGACAATTTGCCATTCACGTACAACTCAACGTTCATCGTGTATAAAAAAGGTGATTCCGGGGACCAGAGTTTTGGCTCCGGTATGGACAGGCTGATCGGCGTTCCGGCTGCGAATTTGCCCGTGACAACAACTTTTGTTCCATCAAACAACGTCACCTGAAGGATATCAGCCTTTGTCGTATTTTCTGTCGCAACGTTCAGAGACAATTCCCTGGCATCAATGTCAGGGATGGCTGTCAGCTTTGAGATGTAGGTTCTGGATACCGGCTCCAGCCATACTGTCTGCCAGATACCTGATACAGGTGTGTAGACGATACCTTCAGGGTGCAGGCTTTGTTTGCCGGCCGGTTGATAGCCATCGGTGGTAGGATCCCAGACTTTGACAACCAATTGTTGCTTCCCGGCAGTCAGATAGGGGGTGATATCCAGCGTGAACGGTGTGTAGCCTCCTGTATGGGCCCCGATCAGAATGTCGTTGAGAAAGACCTCTGTTTTCCAGTCGACGGCGCCGAAATGCAGCAGGATGGTTTTGTTCTTCCAGTTGGATGGTATCGTGAAGGAGCGCTTGTACCAAAGTACGTTATCTTTTGTGAGGCGCTTTTGGACGCCTGAAAGGCTTGACTCCACAGGAAATGGCACCAGGATTTTTCCGTCAAATGTAGCCGGTTCTTTATTTCCGGTCTGTGTAATGGCGTATTCCCACAATCCGTTGAGATTTTTCCAGTCGGAACGTTCCATGATGGGGCGTGGATATTCCGGAAGAATGTTGTTTGTGTCGATTTTCTCTGCCCAGCTGGTTTTAATTCGATCGCCGGTGGGTTTCCATTGGGCAAACAGGGAAAGACTGCCTGCGAATAAGGTGAAAAATAGAATCGCTTTTTTTAAGTCGTTTTTCATGTCAATTCAGATAGAGTTACTATCGGTAAGGTTGGTATTATAATAAGGAAGATACGACAGAGAAGGCTAAACGTTAAATAGTCAGGCTGTTGACTTTTGAAAAAAGGAAAGTTTATCAATCGGTGCTAAAAGGATTTTATTTATTTTCCAACCGTTTTTTTGAATAATTCAGATAGCTTAATTAGAATATTATTACAGAACCAGGCTTTTTTCCACTGTCAATAGTTATATACTCTGAATCTCTTACTGAATACAAAAATATTATATTTTGAATAGATATTCCTCAACAATTGAATTATAATTGGCATTCATTGTTATGAATATACGTTGCGGTTTTTCCGGCTATCTTCAATGCTTCCTGAAAGCGGAAGGATTACACTCTTATCCGTAACGCTGCCCATAAAAGGGCCTTTTCACAAGGAAAAGAAACCGGTCGGTTTAAGAAAAATGGTTACTGACTTTTATTCAGTCAATATCGTCCGTCTCTTGAGTGAGTGGGGCATTGTCCGTCAAATGACCGGTGCTCTTGTATTGACTTGGAGTGACCCCAAATTGTTTCTTAAAACAATCTCTGAAGTATTTTACATCATTGATGCCTACCTCGGTCGCAATTTCGCTGATGCTCAGTGAACTTTGCAGAATGAGTTCGGAAGCGATGGACAATTTGATGGTCCTGATAAATTCATTGATTGATTTTCCGGTACAAAGTTTGATTTTTTTATAAAGAGCCGATTGGCTCATATTCATTTTTTGAGCCAGGATGAGTGGAGAAAATTCTTCTGAAGTATAATTGTCTTTGACCTGTTTAATGCATTTGTCGATAAAATCGGTATTGACGGTAGTCGGCACCGTTTCTTTCTTCCCAAGAATAATCTTGTTGTTAAAGTATTTTCTTATTTTCTGTTGATAGTTAAAGATGGTCTTGATTTTATTAAGGAGTTTGTCTTTGTCAAACGGTTTGGTAATATATTCGTCTGCACCATATTTCAGGGCTTTGTTTTCTGTGGCATCGAAAAGGTCGGCCGTGATCAGGATAAAATAAATATGATTGGTTTCTTCCTCTTCTTTAATGGCTTTGCATAAGTCCAGACCATCCATTTCCGGCATGTAAATATCGCTGAGAATCATATCCGGCAATGTCTTCTTGGCCATCTTCCAGGCCACCTTGCCATTCGAGGCTTCCAACACATCATACTGCCCTGTTTCCAAAAGGATCCTTTTTATATAGGCCAGAATTTCAGGATTGTCTTCGACAACCAGGATTTTCGGTTTATTTAACGACAACGCCTCTTCTTTTTCCTTGGTATGCTGGTCGAGGTAAAGTAAGGTGTCAATTTTAACCAGTTCAACCATATCTTTTGATGGAAGGTATTCCGGAACGGTTTCTTTCACCATTTCCTGCTCCTCATAGTGTGCATTCATGTCAAAGCGTATGCTGAAGGTGCTTCCTTTTTCGAGCGCCGTTTCTATCGTTAATTCTCCGTGTAGCAATTCGATGTAATTTTTCACCAGTGAAAGTCCTATGCCAATGCCCGATGATTTATTGGAAGAATAGAAGCGGTTGAAGATATGGTCCAGATCGGCTTGTGAGATGCCACACCCTGTATCTTTGACTGATAAACAGAGTTGGGCATTGTCCTCAACGAAAATCTCGAGTTCGATTTTCCCGTATTCAGGGGTGAATTTAAAGGCATTAGAAAGCAGGTTGTAAAGGATAATTTCCATTTTGTCCAGATCAAACCAAAACGGAACAGGTCCATTTGGTGCTTTAAATACATAACTAATATTGCGTTTCACAGCGATTTGCGAAAAGTTTTTATAGATCTTTCCTGCAAAATCGACAAAATCAGTTTTAGTCAGTCGTAGCTGATTCTTACAGATTTCATTTTTTCTGAAAAGAAGCAACTTATTGATCAGAAGCAACAGCCGGTTGGCATTGTTGTAAACTGTTTGTAATTCGGCTTTTCCGATGGGAGCGAACGGTACACTGGTCAGACTATCCTTAATGGGAGGGATAATGAGCGTCAACGGCGTGCGAAGTTCATGGGAGATATTGATAAAAAATTGTTCCCGCATTTGTTGTACCTGTCTCACTTGTTCTTCTTTTAAATCGGCCAGAAGAAGATCCTGTTTCAGTTTGTTCTGTCTTTTTTGAAAATGAATGATGCTGTATGCGATGGCACTTGTACAGATCAGGTAGATGAGAAAAGCCCACCAGGTCAGGTAATAGGGAGGCAGGACGTGCAATTTGACTTCCAGTACTTTCTTATTCCATTGGCCCGGCTGGGTTGCATAGCTCACTTTAAACGTATAATGGCCCGGGGGCAATCCGGAATAGTTCGCACTTCTGCTGTTTCCTGCAATAATCCAGTTCTTATCCATATGGTCAAGCATATAAGCATATTGAATTTTATCCGGATTATCATACGAAATGGCAATGAAATCGAACCGGATATAGGCGTCTTTGTGTTTGACCCGGATCTCTTTTTTAGACAACATGTTGATGATGTAGCCGTATTTATTTTTATTGGTAAAGATGGATGAATTATGGATGGAGAGATCGGTGATGTGCAGAGGATAAGCTGGCTGAGCTGTCGTAATTTTATCAGGATCGAAAAACGTAAAGCCATTGATGCCGCCGAATAGCATCATGCCTTTTTCCGACTTCAGTGAAGAAGAATAATTGAATTGTTCGTCCTGTAATCCGTCTTTTTTATTGAAGGTCGTCAACACTTCGGTCGGGTAATGGAACCTGAATAATCCGTTTGATGTGCTGATCCACAGATTCTGATGCTCATCCTCGATGATGGACATAATCGTACTTTTTTTAAGATAGTCCAGTTTATGGGAGGCCGGTGTGAGCTTGTGCGTTTTCAGGTTCAGGTTCATCAGGCCATTGCCCTCCGTTCCTATCCAGATTGCCCGCTGTTTGTCTTCGCAGATGGATCGGACAGGCGTATTCGTATGAAATATCAATAGTTTACGATGTTTCAAATCATAGACTGTTACTCCCGAATAATTTCCGATGATCAGCTGGTCGTTTTTCGTTTCCGTAACTACCAGAATATTGTCCAGGCGAATGTTCCGGAAGTCGAATGAATCATTTACCGGATTATACCTGAACAGTCCTCCGCCCGAAATGGCT
>JAUZOU010000245.1 GCA_030706285.1 Bacteroidota bacterium | reverse complement strand
CTGTCCGGGCGACACCGCAAGCTGCGATCACACGGCTGATGATATCCCTCAATGATTTTTTGGTCAGCACTTCGTTGATGTATCCGACACTGTCCGGAACAAATTCGTTCACCGTTACACGACCGACAGACGTCTCGAGCAATCGGATCACCTGATTGCCGTTTTCGTCGACATCTTTGACGCGCACACGAATTTTGGCATGAATATCGACCTTGCCTTCGTTATAAGCGATGTTGGCTTCTTCTGGAGAATAGAACGTCAGACCTTGCCCCATAGCATCATCACGATATTTGGTGATGTAATACAGACCAAGAACCATATCCTGTGAAGGAACGGTAATAGGTGCACCATTGGCCGGATTCAAAATGTTGTGTGAAGCAAGCATCAGCATCTGTGCTTCCAGCACTGCTTCATTGCCAAGAGGAAGATGGACGGCCATCTGGTCACCATCGAAGTCGGCATTGAAGGCGGTACAGGCAAGTGGATGAAGCTGGATGGCTTTTCCTTCAATCAATTTCGGTTGGAAAGCCTGGATACCCAGACGGTGCAAGGTTGGAGCACGGTTCAGCAGTACCGGATGGCCTTTCATGACATATTCGAGAATATCCCAAATGACAGGATCCTTACGGTCAACGATCTTCTTGGCAGATTTCACCGTCTTCACAATTCCGCGTTCAATCAGTTTACGAATAACAAACGGCTTGTATAGTTCAGCAGCCATGTCTTTCGGCAGACCACATTCGTGCATTCTTAATTCAGGACCTACAACGATAACCGAACGGGCGGAATAGTCCACACGTTTACCAAGTAGATTCTGACGGAAACGTCCTTGCTTTCCTTTCAGTGAATCGGAAAGAGATTTCAGCGGACGATTGGCATCCGTTTTGACAGCACTGGATTTACGTGAATTATCAAACAAGGAATCCACGGCTTCCTGCAACATACGTTTTTCGTTGCGAAGGATGACTTCCGGAGCCTTGATTTCAATAAGCCGTTTCAGACGATTGTTACGGATAATCACCCGGCGATACAGGTCGTTCAGGTCGGACGTTGCAAACCGGCCGCCATCCAGAGGTACCAACGGACGCAGTTCGGGCGGAATCACAGGAATGATGTTCATAATCATCCATTCCGGTTTGTTTTTGCCTTTGGACTGACGGAACGATTCCACTACCTGAAGGCGCTTGAGCGCTTCCGTTTTACGTTGCATGGAGGTATCCGTATTGGCACGATGCCTCAGTTCAAACGAGAGATTATCGAGGTCAATGCGTTGCAACAGATCACGAATGGCATCGGCACCCATCTTGGCAATGAACTTGTTCGGATCGGTATCTTCAAGCAATTGGTTCTCACGCGGAAGTGTTTCCAGAATATCAAGGTATTCTTCCTCAGACAAGAGGTCATCTTTATGAATACCGTCGTTTTCCTTAACACCAGGTTGAATAACAATGTACCGTTCGTAATAGACAATCGAATCCAGTTTTTTGGTTGGCAGACCAAGAAGATATCCGATTTTGTTGGGTAATGAACGGAAGTACCAGATGTGGGCGACAGGTACAACCAGCTGGATGTGCCCCATACGTTCACGACGAACTTTCTTTTCAGTCACCTCAACACCACAACGGTCGCAGACGATGCCTTTATACCGGATGCGTTTGTATTTTCCGCAGTGACATTCGTAGTCCTTAACCGGACCGAAAATCCGTTCGCAGAACAAACCATCACGTTCAGGCTTGTAGGTACGATAGTTGATGGTTTCAGGCTTCAACACCTCACCACTCGACATTTCGAGGATTTCTTCAGGGGAAGCTAGTCCAATCGTGATTTTCGAAAAACTGCTTTTTGATTTGGTTTCTTTCTTAAAAGCCATATTGTGTATGAGATAATAAACAATTAGTACTTAGTCCAGTTGGATACTCAGGCCCAACCCTTTTAACTCATGAAGGAGCACGTTCAGTGACTCCGGGATACCAGGCTGTGGCATGGGATCACCTTTCACTATGGCTTCGAATGCCTTGCTACGTCCAACAACGTCATCTGATTTGATTGTCAGAATTTCCTGTAACGTATGCGCTGCTCCGAATGCTTCAAGAGCCCAGACTTCCATTTCTCCGAAACGCTGACCACCAAACTGAGCTTTACCACCAAGAGGCTGTTGCGTAATGAGTGAGTATGGGCCGATGGAACGAGCATGCATCTTATCTTCAACCATATGGCCAAGCTTCAGCATATAAACCACTCCGACAGTAGCCATCTGGTCAAATTTCTCACCTGTACCACCATCATAAAGCTGGCTTTTACCATTTCTTGGCAATCCTGCTTTATCGGTCCATTTATTCAAATCTTCCAGACTTGCTCCATCAAAAATAGGCGTGGCAAACTTCAAACCAAGCTCTCTACCTGACCATCCAAGTACCGTTTCAAAGATCTGTCCCAGGTTCATACGAGAAGGCACACCCAGAGGGTTCAATACAATATCGACCGGCGTTCCGTCTTCCAGAAACGGCATATCTTCCTGACGGACTATACGAGATACGATACCCTTGTTACCGTGACGGCCGGCCATTTTATCACCGACACGGATCTTCCGTTTTTTGGCGATATACACTTTGGCCATTTGGACAATACCTGCAGGAAGCTCATCTCCGATCGTGATGTTGAACTTTTTACGTTTCATCGCGGCATCCAGTTCCTTGTATTTACGCAGGTAATTCTGAATCAAATCGCGGATCAGTTCATTCTTGGCATTATCGCTGGTCCACTTGCTGATCTGAACGGAACCGTAATTGACTTCTCCGAGCATTTTTGCAGTGAACTTGGCACCTTTGGCCACCACTTCAGTACCCAGGTTATCTTTAATACCCTGTGACGTTTTGCCATTGGTCAGGATCAGTAGTTTCTCCACCAATGTCGTTTTCAGTTTAGCTGCTTCTTCATCGAATTCTTCATCGATCTTAGGCAACAGCGCTTTGTCTGTAAGACGTGATTTCCGGTTTTTGACGGCTTTTGAGAACAACCGTTTGTTAATGACAACACCTCTTAGAGATGGGGTTGCTTTCAAAGAAGCATCTTTGACATCACCAGCTTTATCACCGAAGATGGCACGAAGCAATTTTTCTTCAGGTGAAGGATCGGATTCACCTTTCGGTGTAATCTTACCGATCAGGATATCACCCGGCTCGATGTGAGCTCCTATACGGACAATACCATTTTCATCGAGATCTTTGGTTGCTTCTTCACTGACATTCGGAATATCTGAAGTAAGCTCTTCCATCCCACGCTTGGTTTCCCTGACTTCCAAAGAATATTCGTCGACATGGACTGACGTGAAGATATCTTCATGTACCATCCGTTCATTCAGCACGATGGCATCCTCGAAGTTGTATCCTTTCCATGGCATGAACGCTACTTTCAGATTCCTACCCAAAGCGAGTTCTCCGTTATTGGTAGAATAACCTTCTGTCATCAACTGGCCTTTTTCAACACGCTGTCCCTGACGGACAATCGGTTGCAGGTCAATGGTTGTGCTTTGATTGGTTCGCTGAAATTTTGAAATATTATATGATTTGACAGCGTCATCGAAGCTGACAAATTCTTCTTCTTCAGTCCGGTCATAACGGACATGAATGGTAGTGGCGTCAACGAAAACAACTTCTCCGGGACCTTCAGCCATAATCTGCGTACGAGAGTCACGGATAAGCTGTCCCTCCAGCCCGGTACCTACAAGCGGCGCTTCACAACGGAGCAGCGGAACCGCCTGACGCATCATGTTCGATCCCATGAGGGCACGGTTCGCATCATCATGTTCGAGGAAAGGAATCAGCGCTGCGGCGATGGAAGCAATCTGTGTTGGTGATACGTCCATCATTTCCACTTCGCCAGGAGCAACCACAGGGAAATCAGCATCAAGGCGGCATTTGACACGATTGAGCAGGAAATTGCCTTCAGCATCCAACGGAGCATTGCCTTGAGCAATAACCTTTCCTTCTTCTTCTTCTGCCGTCAGATAAGCGATCTTTGTCAAATCAACAACACCATCCTTGACAGAACGATAAGGCGTTTCGATAAAACCAAGATCATTGATTTTTGCAAAGACACACAGAGAAGAGATCAAACCGATATTTGGTCCTTCAGGTGTTTCAATAGGGCACAGACGGCCATAATGAGTATAGTGTACGTCACGAACCTCGAATCCGGCACGTTCACGGGACAAACCGCCAGGACCAAGCGCAGACATACGACGTTTATGCGTCATTTCAGCCAAAGGATTGGTCTGGTCCATAAACTGAGACAAAGCATTCGTTCCAAAGAATGAATTGATCACAGAGGAAATCGTTTTCGCGTTGATCAGTTCAACCGGAGCAAAGACTTCGTTGTCACGGACATTCATCCGTTCACGAATAGTACGTGCCATACGGGCAAGACCTACACCAAACTGGTTGTTCAGCTGCTCACCGACAGTTCGTACACGCCGGTTACTCAAGTGGTCAATATCATCCACATCGGCATTTGAGTTAACCAACTCAATTAAATATTTGATGATCTCAATGATATCTTCTTTCGTCAACACCTTTGTATCAGACGGGGTCGTCAGGTGCAGCTTCTTATTGATCCTGTAGCGGCCTACTTCTCCCAAGTCATACCGTTTTTCGGAGAAGAACAGGTTTTGGATCACTTCGCGTGCACTTGCATCATCTGCAGGCTCAGCATTACGAAGCTGACGATAAATATACAGAACGGCTTCTTTCTCGGAGTTACTTGGATCTTTCTGGAGGGTATTGTAGATGATGCTATAGTCAGACATGGTCGCATCTTCCTTATGCAGCAATACGGTTGCCGCTCCGGATTCCAGAATGGCATCGATATTATCATTGTCGAGAATTGTTTCACGGTCAATAATAACCTCGTTTCGTTCAATAGAAACGACTTCACCGGTATCCTCATCCACAAAGTCTTCCACCCAGCTTTTCAAAACACGGGCGGCAAGCTTTCTTCCAACCAGACGT